>NZ_JBSFDF010000032.1:0-93617 GCF_053593795.1 Streptomyces sp. NPDC002104
ATGAGGTGGTCGAGGTTTTCGTCGGTGCGTCCGGCGATGGGGGTGCCGATGGGGATGTCGGTGCCGGCGCCGAGTCGGGTGAGGACGGTGGCGAGTGCGGCGTGCATGACCATGGTGAGGGTGGTGCCGGTGGTGCGGGTGAGTTGGGTCAGTCGTTCGTGGAGGTCGGTGCCGAGGTCGATTTCGAGGGATCCGCCGCGTTGGGTGGGGTGGGTGGGTCGGGGTCGGTCGGTGGGGTGGGTGAGTTCGGCGGGCAGGTCGGCGAGGGCCTGCTTCCAGTAGGCGAGTTGGGTGTTGAGGGTGGAGTGGGGGTCGTCGGTGGTGCCGAGGAGTTCCTGCTGCCACAGGGTGTAGTCGGCGTACTGGACCGGGAGTTCGGTCCATTGGGGTGTCTGGTGGGTGAGGCGGGCGGTGTAGGCGTGGCTGAGGTCGTGGGTGAGGGGGCCCATGGAGGCGGCGTCGCCGGCGATGTGGTGCAGGAGGACGAGCAGGACGTGCTCGTTCTCGGCCAGGGTGATCAGGGTGACCCGGATCGGGAGCTCGGCGGACAGATCGAAGACGTGGCTGCCGAGCACATCCAGCAGCCCGGGCAGTTCACTCTCGGAACACCGGGCCCGGTGCAGTTCGGCGGGAGCGGAAGGCAGGACGGCCTGCAGCACCAGCTCGTCGGACTCGCGGTAGACGGTGCGCAGGACTTCGTGCCGGACCAGCAGATCACCGAGTGCCGACTCCAGCGCCGCGGCGTCCACGGGACCGTTCAGCCGGTAGCCGACGGGCAGGTTGTACGTCGTACCGGACGGCGCGAGCCGGTCGAGGAACCACAGGCGCTGCTGCGCCGGTGACGCGGGCAGCCGGTCCGGCCGCGGCGCGGGGCGCAGCGCCGCCCTCGGCCGAGCGGCCGCTGCCAGAGCGACGGCCAGCGCGGCGGGCGTCGGGGCCTCGAAGACGCTTCGGACGGAGAGATCGCGTCCGAGGACGACACGGATCCGGTTGATGAGCCGGGTGACCAGCAGGGAGTGGCCGCCCAGGTCGAAGAAGTCGTCGTCCGCGCCGACCGTGTCGGCGCCGAGGACCTCCGCGAACAGGGTGCACAGCACCTGCTCGTCGGGCGTGCGCGGGGCGCGGCCGGAGGCTCCCGCATAGGTCGGGGCGGGCAGCGCCCTGCGGTCCAGCTTGCCGTTCGGGGTGAGCGGCAGTGCCTCGACCACGACGAAGGCGGAAGGAACGACGGCCTGGGGCACGCAGGCCGCGACGTGCCGGCGGATCGCTTCGGCGGCCGGTGCGCAGCCGCCGGGCGCGGTGACGACGTAGGAGACCAGGCGGCGGTCGCCCGGGCGGTCCTCGCGCAGCACGGTGGCCGCCTGCACGATCTCGGGCATGCGGCAGATCACGGCGTTGAGTTCGCCGAGTTCGACCCGGACACCACGGATCTTGACCTGGTCGTCGGCGCGTCCGAGGAAGGCGAGGCCGCCCTGCGCGCCGAAGCGCACGACGTCACCGCTCCGGTACATCCGCTCCCCGGGGAGGCCGAACGGGTCGGCGACGAAACGCTCGGCCGTGAGGCCGGGGCGGTTGAGGTACCCGTGGGCCAGCCCGCTGCCGGCGAGGTACAGCTCGCCGGGCACACCGGCCGGGACCGGTCGCAGCTGTTCGTCGAGGACGTACAGCCGCGTGTTCCAGATCCCGTCCCCCAGGGGCGCCGTGCTCGGCCAGCCGTCCACGGCGGCCGGCAGGGTGGCGCTGGTGACGGCGTGGGTCTCGGACGGTCCGTAGTGGTTGTGCAGCAGCAGACCGGGCCGGGCCGCGTGGAAGTCACGTACCAGGTCCGTCAGTTGGAGTGCCTCACCGCCCTGGGCGACGTGGCGCAGGGCCGTGAGGGCGAGGTTCTGCTCGTTCGCGGCCTCGTACACCGCCGCGATGACCAGGTCGGGGGCGAAGAACTCGGTGATGCGCTGCTCGTCCAGCCAGCGGGCGAGCCGGGCGGGGTTGAGCCGGGTGTCCTCGTCGGGTACGCACAGCGTCTTGCCGTTGAGGAGCGCGGTGAGGATCTCGTGCTCCGAGGCGTCGAAGCTGACGGCGCTGAACTGCGAGACCCGGGAGCCGGGTTCGCAGGGGAACACCGTGGCGTTCCAGGCCAGCAGGTTGATCAGCACGCGGGCCGGGAGCACGACGCCCTTGGGGCGGCCGGTGGACCCCGAGGTGTAGACGACGTAGCCGGGGGTCTCCGAGGTCAGCCGCGCGGGCCGGTCGCCGTCCGTCGGGTCGTTGCCGGCGGCCTGCGCGAGCCGGACGAGGGTCGGCGCGCCGTCGAGGTCGAGGACCTGTGTGCCCTCGGGCAGTACCGCCGAGGACCGGCCGTCGACGATGCACACGGCGGGGCGCGCGTCCTGGAGGATGAACTCGATGCGGTCCTGCGGATAAGCCGGATCGATGGGCAGGTAGGCGGCGCCCGCCTTGAGGACCGCGAGGAAGGCGACGATGAGCCGGGTGCCGCGCGGCAGGGCCACCGCGGCGTACGTGCCGGGGCCGATCCCCTGGGCGAGCAGCACGTGGGCCAGGCGGTTGGCCCGGTCGTTGAGTTCGGCGTACGTCAGGTCGCCGTCCGGCGCCGAGACCGCCAGGGCCTCGGGCGTACGCGCCACCTGGGCCTGGACGAGTTCGGCCAGCGAGGCGTCCGGCAGCTCGGTGCGGGCGGCGTCCGCCCTGCGCAGGATCTCCTCGCGTTCACCGGCGAGGAACAGGTCGAGGGCGGACAGGGGCCGATCGGGATCGGACACGGCACGTGTGAGGAGCGCCAGGAACCGGCGCGCCAGCAGCTCGGCCGTGGCCGGCTCGAACAGGTCGGTGGCGAAGTCGAGCCGTCCGCTCACCCCGGCCGCGGAGCCGTCCTCGGCGTACCGCTCGGTGAAGCCGAACAGCAGGTCGAACTGGGTCGTGTCCGTGGCCAGTTCCTCGGAGGACACCGTGAGGCCCGGCAGCGAGAAGGCGTAGCCGTCCGGGTTCTCCAGCGTCAGCATGACCTGGAACAGCGGATGGCGGGACAGCGAGCGGGCCGGGTTCACGGCTTCGACCACCCGGTCGAAGGGGACGTCCTGGTGCTCGTAGGCCGCGAGGTCGAAGGCCCGTACCCGGTCGAGCAGGGTGTGGAAGCTCGGGTCGCCCGAGGTGTCCGTCCGCAGCACCAGCGTGTTGACGAAGAAGCCGATCAGCCCGTCGAGGTCGGCCTCGGTGCGGCCGGCGACCGTGCCGCCGATGGGGATGTCGGTACCGGCGCCGTGGCGCGTGAGCAGACCGGCGACGGCGGCCTGCAGCACCATGTGGACGCTGGTGCGGGTGACACGGGTCAGCCGGGTGATCGCCGCGTGCAGCTCCGGGCCGATCTCGAACGGAACCGTGCCGCCGCCGAACCCGGCCACGGCGGGACGGGGGTGATCGGCCGGGAGCTCCAGCTCCTCCGGGGCGCCGGCCAGGGCCTCCCGCCAGAAGTCCAGCTGGCGGGCGGCCAGGTCCCCGGAGTTCTCCTCGGAGCCGAGCAGCCGGCGCAGCCACAGGGTGTAGTCGGCGTACTGCACGGGCAGCGGCGACCACTGCGGGGCCCGGCCCGAGAGCCGCGCGGCGTAGGCCTCGTGCAGTTCCCGGGTCAGCGGCCCCATCGACAGGCCGTCGGTGCCGATGTGGTTGAGGGTGAGCAGCAGGACGTGCTCCTGCGGTCCGGCGCTGAACAGCCGGGCGCGCAGCGGGACGTCGGTGGTCAGGTCGAAGGGGGAGAGGGAGGCTTCGCGCAGTGCCGCGGCGAGGTCCGACGGGCGCTCCACCGGCAGGCTCGGGCGGGCCGAGTCCGGAGCGAGCACGACCTGGCAGGGCTCGCCCTCGTGTTCGGGGAAGACGGTGCGCAGACCCTCGTGGCGGTCGAAGAGGTCACCGAGGGCCGCTTCCAGGGCCACCGGGTCGAGCGGGCCGTCGATGCGGACGGCGATGGGCAGGGTGTACGTGGCCGACGGACCCTCCAGCCGGTGGTGGAACCACATCCGGTACTGGGAGGGCGAGAGCGGTACGACGCGGGGGCGGGCGGCCGGGCGGAGCGCGAGGCGGGCCTGCGGAGCCCCCTCGATGACCTCGGCCAGGGCGGCGACGGTGGGGTTTCCGAAGACCGCCGCCACACCCAGGTCGATGCCGAACGCCGACCGGATGCGGCTGACCAGGCGCGTCGCGTGCAGCGAATTGCCTCCGAGGAGGAAGAAGTCGTCGTCCACGCCGACCCCGGACCGCTGCAGCGTGTCGGCGAAGAGCCGGCAGAGCGCCTGCTCGCGCTCGGTGCGGGGGGTGCGGCCGGGGCGTGCCCCGGCGGTGGGCGCGGGCAGGGCGCGGTGGTCGACCTTGTGGTTGGCGGTCAGGGGCAGCTCGTCGAGGGTGACGAAGGCGGCCGGGACCATGTAGGCGGGGAGCCGGTCGGCGAGCCGGGCGCGCAGCGCCTCGTGGTCGGCTCCGCCGGGCCCCTCGGGAACCACGTACGCGACGAGCTGCTTTTCGCCCGCCGCGTCCTCGCGGGCGGTCACGACGACCTGTCGCAGGCCGGGGACGCCGGCGAGCGCGGCCTCGATCTCGCCGAGCTCGACGCGGTACCCGCGGATCTTGATCTGGTCGTCGGCACGCCCGGCGAATTCGAGCAGACCGTCGTGGTTGAGGCGGCCCAGGTCGCCCGAGCGGTACATGCGGGCGCCCGCCGGTCCGTACGGGTCGGCGACGAACCGTTCGGCGGTCAGGCCGGGCCGGCCGGCGTAGCCGCGGCCCAGCCCGGCTCCGGCGAGGTAGAGCTCGCCGGTCTCACCGATGGGGGAGGGGCGCAGGGCCCCGTCGAGCACGTACGCGCGCATTCCGTCGAGCGGCATGCCGATCGGGACCTGGTCCGGGACGTCGGCGGCGCCGGTCCAGGGGAACTGCGTGGCGTAGAGGGTGGTCTCGGTCGGACCGTAGGTGCCGCGCACGAGGGTGCCGGGGCAGCGCTCCAGCACGCTGCGCACGGCGCCGGCCGGGATGACGTCTCCGCCGGTGAGGACCTCGCGGACGCCGGCGAAGCAGTCCGCCCGCTCCTCGGCCATGACGCGGAACAGACCGGCGGGGATCTCGGCGGCGGTGATCCGCTCCTCGGCGATCAGGAGGGCGAGCCGGTCCACGGTGAGCTCGGCGTCGGTCGCGATGACCGCCGTGCCACCGTGCAGCAGCGGGTACCAGAGGGAGTACGTCGAGGGGTCGAAGGCGTACGAGGCGACGAGCAGCACCCGGTCGTGGGCGCCGGCGGCGGTGAACATCGTGTCGCCGACGAGGTCGGTGACGTTGCGGTGGGTGATCGCCACGCCCTTGGGCGTCCCGGTGGACCCCGAGGTGTACATGACGTAGGCCAGCTCGTCGGGGTGAGTGGCCGTACCCGGTTCCACCCACTCCGCGGCCGCGGCCGCCTCCGCATCCGTACCGGGCAGGTCGGCCACGACGACGGTGGCTGCCTGGGGGGCCCGGTGGCGCATGACGGTGTCGGTCAGCAGGACGGGAGCCCCGCTCTCGGCGGCGATCCACTCCATGCGCTCCCGAGGGAACGCGGGGTGCAGCGGCAGGTAGTACGAGCCCGCCTTGAGCACGGCCAGCAGCGCGACGACCAGCTCCACCGACCGGTCCATCAGGACCAGCACCGGCACTTCGGCGCCGGCGCCCCCGGCGGCCAGCCGCTGCGCCAGCCCGGTCGCCCGGTCGTCCAACTGCCGGTACGTGAGGCTGCGGCCGGCACACCGCACGGCCACCGCATCGGGCGTGCGTGCTACCTGTGCCCGGAAAGACGCCGGAACCGAACCCGCGATCATCGTCACTCGCTTCTAGAGATGGTTGTCGCCGCCGCCGGCAACGCAATTGCTGAGGGAGGTCAGGAAGCCCGGTCCATCTGGGCAACCAGGCTGAGCGGCCGCATGTCGGTCCAGGTGGTGTTGATGTGCTCGACACACGAAGCGCGGCCGGCGGCGCCGAAGGTCACGGTCCAGCCCGCCGGGACGTCGACGGAGCCGGGCCACAGGGAGTGCTGGCCCTCGTCGTTGACCAGTACGAGAAAGCTGCCGTCGGCGTCGTCGAAGGGGTTGGCCATGGATGTCTCCTCAGGAAGGGGTGGTCGTGGTGCGGGGCGTCACTTCACGCCGAGCGTGAGGCCGTGCTCGTAGGGCAGTCCGCCGATGGTCTCCACGGCGGTGAATCCGACCTCGCGCAGCCAGCCCTCGTAGTCGCGGGCCGGGTAGGCCATGCCCTGGCCGCTGGCCAGCACGTTGAAGTAGAGGCCGAGACGGGCGCCGAAGATGCCCGTGGTCTCGTCGTCGGAGACGTTGTAGCCGTAGACGAAGACCTTGCCGCCGGCGGGCAGGGCGTCGTAGGCCTTCTTCATGAGGCCGAGGATCTGGTCCTCGGAGAAGATCTCCAGGATGTGGCTGAAGAGGACGGCGTCGGCGCCGAGCGGGAACGCGTCGTTGAAGACGTCGCCGGCGTGGAGTTCCACCCGGTCGGGGAAGACGGCGGCCGCCTTGTCCTCGCCGAGCTTGGAGACGCTCGGCATGTCGAAGACGGTGGAGGTCAGCTGCGGGTGGTGGGCCACGAGCCGCGCGGACGTGGTGCCGTCGCCGCCGCCCACGTCGAGCAGCTTGCGCACGGACTCGAACTCCGGTCGCTGGACGAGCGCGTCGACGGACTGCAGGGTGAAGGCACTCATCGCCCGGTGGAAGACCGCTTCGAGTTCCGGGTTGCGCGACAGGCGCTGGTAGAGCGTGGGCTCGTCGCCGGGGTAGCTGTCGAGGGCGGTGTTCGTGCCGGCCTTGAGCGCCGTGGTCATCTGCGCGAACGCCGGGTAGTAGACCTCCTTCCAGCCCACGATGATGTGGCTCCAGCTGTCCTCGGCGTCCGAGGCGAGCAGGTCGGCGGCGACGGCGGAGTTGGAGTAGTTCCCGTTCTCCCGGCGCAGCAGGCCGGTGGTGCACACGGCCTGGAGCAGGACGCGCAACTGGTGCGGCGGCATGTCCGTGAAATTGCGGATGGCGGTGAAGTCCGAATCCGGGTGGTCCGCGAGGAAGTGGAAGATCCTCAGCTCGACCGTGGTGGCGACCGCGTTGAACAGAGCGGGCGCGTTCACCAGGAACTGGAAGCGCTCGAAAACCGGGTCTCCGCTGTGCGAGATGTCCATGATGCCTGTGTCTCCTCGTCGTGCCCAGGGGGTGGCCTGGTCCGGGTCGGACATGACCGTATGCGGGGCTGACACCCCCGGCGGGAGCATTGGCAAGTTCTTGCCAAACCGTGCGTGGCGGACCCCGGACATTCCTTGAGCCGGATGCGCCGTGGCGTGACATCTCCCAGCTAGAGGGCGAGGGAGCCTTCACGGTCAGGTGAAACGTGAGATGGCAAGAACTTGCCATGCGGGTTCATGGAGAGATTCCCCGGGCGTAGCGTTCGGGCCTTGGAACGGCGTGGAGCCGGAAGAGGAATCGAGGAATCGAGGAACCGTGCAGCTGAACAGCTTTGATGAGTGGTCGCCCCTCAAGGAGGTGATCGTCGGCTCTGCCGAGAACTACGTCTCGCACGAGCGGGAGCTGTCGTTCGACCTCTTCTTCCACGACAACATCGCCAAGGACAACTCCTCCCGCTCCGAGTGGTACTATCCCCGGCTCTCCTCGCGCGGCGCGGACCCGTCCAAGGCGCATGAGCGGGTGCCGATCAAGGAGCGGTACGTCGCGGAACTGAACGAGGACCTGGAGCACATGGCCGAGACCCTCGCGTCGCTCTCGGTCAACGTCCTGAGGCCGACCGATGTGGACGCGGCGATGAACGAGGTCAGGACGCCGGCCTGGTCCGCCTCGGTGGTTCCGCCGCTGAACGTCCGGGACAACACGCTGATCGTCGGCGACGAGATCATCGAGACCCCTCCCATGATCCGCTCGCGCTACTTCGAGACGCAGTTCCTCAAGCCCCTCTTCCAGGAGTACTTCCGCAAGGGCGCGCGCTGGTCGGTCATGCCGAGGCCGATGATGACCGACGCGTCCTTCGACCTGTCGTACGTACGGGCCAGCACGGCCGGGGGTCCCACCGAACCCATCGAGGACCCGCAGCCCTCGCCGTACGACGTCGGGCTGGAGATGATGTTCGACGCCGCACAGTGCCTGCGGCTCGGCCGGGACATCGTGGCCAACATCTCGACGGCCAACCACGCACTGGCCGTCGACTGGCTGGAGCGGCACCTCGAGGGCCGGTTCCGGATCCACCGGGTGCACGGGCTCAGTGACAGCCACATCGACAGCATGGTGCTGGCCCTGCGGCCCGGCACGCTGCTGGTGCGCTCCGCGGAGGTGGCGGAGCTGCTGCCCGAGCCGCTGCGCACGTGGGACCTCATCGTGCCGCCGCCGCCGGAGGGTGACAACTTCCCGCGCTACGACGACGACGACCTCGTCCTGACGAGTCCGTTCATCGACCTGAACGTGCTCTCCGTCGGCCCGGACACCGTCCTCGTCAACGAGGCGTGCCCCGAGCTGATGAGGAAGCTCGAACAGCACAAGTTCACGGTCGTGCCCGTCCGCCACCGCCACCGGCGGCTGTTCGGCGGCGGTTTCCACTGCTTCACCCTCGACACGGTGCGTGAAGGCGGAGCCGAGGACTACTTCGGCTGACGGGCCCGACCGCCCGACCGCCCGACCGCCCGGCCGCCCGGCCGCCCGGGCACGGGCGCGCCGGTGCCGGGGCCGGACGGTGGAACCCGCCCGGCCCGCCCGGACCGGCCGGGCGATCGCCCGGCCGCCCGGACCGTTCAGCGGGCCTGCCAGCGGGGTGCGCGCTTCTCGGCGAAGGCCACCGGCCCCTCGATCGCGTCCTGGCTGTGCATCCGCCGCTCCTCCCACGGGTAGCGGGTGGCGAATGCCTGCTCCAGCGTCATCGAAGCGGACTTCGTGGCCGCCTCCTTGATCGCCCGGACGGACAGCGGGGCGCACCGCAGGAGATCCGCCACCCAGCCCTCGACGCACGCGTCGAGATCGGCGGCGGGTACCACCTCGTTGACCAGGCCGAGTTCGTAGGCGCGTCGGGCGTCCATCGGCCGGCCGGTCAGCAAGTGGCCCAGCGCCGTCTTCCACGGCAGTTGCCGGGTCAGCCGGAACACGCCGCCGGCCCCCGCCATGAGCCCGAGCTTGGCTTCGGGCAGGGCGAAGGTCGCATCTTCGGAGGCAATGACGATGTCGCACGACAGGGCGAGTTCGAATCCGCCGCCCATGGCGTACCCGCGTACCTGCGCGACGACCGGCTTGGCCAGGTCGAACCGTTCGGTGAGCCGGGGCCACCCCGGTTTACCGCGGCTGCCGAAGGTGGAGGGCGCCGCCGTACCCGCCTGCTCACGGCCGGCGAGCTCCTTCAGGTCCTGTCCGACGGAGAAGGCGCGCTCGCCGGACCCGGAGAGAACCGCGACCCACATGTCGTCGTCGGATTCGAAATCGTCCCAAATTTCGGCGAGTTCCTCGTGCATGCGCAGATTCATGGCATTCAGGACTTCGGGCCTGTTGAGCGTGATCCGGGCAAGGTTGCCGAACTTCTCGTAAGACACTGTTGATTGCTGTGACATGGAATGATTGTAGCTTCCTGGAGTCGAGTGTGAAACTGATGGAAAATCCCCCGCAGATTGCAGGTATCGGCACTGCCGTGCCCATGACTTCGTATACGCAGCAGGAGATGATCGACGAGTTCGGAATCACCGATCCGCGTATACGTTCAGTCTTTCTGAACGGTGACATCGAGCGTCGTGGCCTTTCCCTGCCGCCCATGCTGCCGGATGGCACGCGGGCCACCGAAACGCAGGGCGAACTGCTGCAGAAGCACACCCGGAACGGCCTGTCCATGGGGCGCGAGGCCATCGAGGCCTGCCTGAAGGACGCGGGCGCGACGCTGGCGGACGTCCGGTACCTCTGCTGCGTCACCACGACGGGCCTGCTGACGCCGGGGTTCTCGGCCCTCCTCATCAAGGAGATGGGGATCGATGTCCACTGCTCCCGCCTGGACATCGTCGGCATGGGCTGCAATGCCGGACTCAACGCCCTGACGGCGGTGTCCGGTTGGGCCAACGCCCACCCGGGCGAGCTCGCCCTGCTGGTCTGCATCGAGGCCTGCTCCGCGGCCTACGTGTTCGACGGGACGATGCGCTCGTCCGTGGTGAACAGCCTCTTCGGCGACGGATCCGCCGCTCTCGCGGTGATCTCGCCGGGCGGCGCGGGGGAGGGCGTGGAAGAGGGCGTGGAAGAGGACGGGCAGACGGACGGGGAGGCGGACGCGACGCCGGACGCGGCCGCCGGCCTCGGGCCCGCCCTCCTCAAGTTCTCCAGCTGCATCATTCCCGACGCCGTCGACGCGATGCGCTTCGACTGGGACGACTCGCACGGGAAATTCAGCTTCTACCTGGATCCGGAAGTCCCCTACGTGGTCGGAGCGCACGCCGAGATCGCGCTGGACCGCCTCCTGGCGGGAACCGGCCTGGGCCGTTCGGACATTTCCCACTGGGTGATCCACTCGGGTGGAAAGAAAGTGATCGACTCGGTCCGGGCGAACCTCGGTCTGAGCCGCCATGACGTACGGCATACGACCGGCGTGCTGCGGGACCACGGAAATATGTCCAGTGGGTCGTTCCTTTTCTCCTATCAGCGTTTGCGCGCCGAGGGTGTGGCCCAGTCCGGTGATTTCGGAGTGTTCATGACCATGGGTCCCGGATCGACCATCGAAATGGCCCTGGTTTCGTGGTGACGGAAGGAATAACTGTCGTGAAGAACATTCATAGCGTGGAGATCGACGCAACACGCCCCCTGGCGGAGCTCACGGTTGCCGTCAACGACCTCTGCGGCGCGCTGGAAGGCCTGGCGGACAAGGCCGCCGTGGTGCTGCGGCTGACCACCGTCGCGGCCGGCACCGTGGAATGGCCGGGCGGGATCAGCGTCTCCACCGTCAACCGCTGGGAACGGGCCGTCCGCCGGCTGGAGAAGCTCGACGCGGTCACCGTGGCCGTCGCCGAGGGCATCTGCGCCGGCCCCGCCCTGGACCTGCTGCTGGCCGTGGACTTCCGGGTCGGCGCGCCGGGCCTCGTCGTGGAACTTCCCGTCAACGAGGGCCACTTCTGGCCCGGTATGGCCCTCTTCCGCCTCGTGCAGCTCCTCGGGGTGCGCAGGGCCCGCCAGCTCGTGATGTGGGGCGCCGACATCGCCCTTCCGCGCGCCGTCGAGCTCGGCCTCGTCGACCACGCCGGAGACGACATCGAGGAGGCGGTGCGCGCGGCGGCGGCGCTCACGGGCCGGTTCGCGGACCGCGAGACGGCTCTGCGCCGCCAGCTGATCTCCGAGGCCGCGACGGCCGGATACGACGAAGCGCTCGGCATCCACCTCGCGGCCTGCGACCGGGAACTGCGCCGCCTGCGTGCCGAGGCGGCGGACGTACCCCGACTCGCCGGACAGGCCGCGTCATGACGGGGGTCGCCATCCTCGACGAGCCGCCCGTCCCGGCGCCGCCGGCCTACTGCGGAGACCTGACCGCCGATACGGCCCTGCTGGCGGCCGCGGCCGCGGAGGAAGCCGGGCAGCTGGCGGTCCTCCCCGCCAAGCCGGAGCGCGGCGCGGCGCAGCAGCAGGCCGCGGAGCGGGCCCTCACGGCCGGCCGTACGGCACGCCGCCTCTTCCTGGCCCGGCACGCCGAAGCCGTGTACGACGTGCTGACCGAGGGCCGGACCCGCCCGGTCCGCCTGCCCGACCTGGTGTTCGCGGCCGCCGACCGGTTCCCCGGACTGACGCCGACGCGGGCCGAGATGGCCGCCGAGGACGCGTGCGTCCAGGCGCACAAGGACGGCCGCGAGATCGACCAGGGCCTCTTCTGCCACGCGGTGCTGAACTCGCCGGTCGCGGGCCCCCACCTGATCGACGCCATGCTGGCCCCCACGCCGCGGGCACGGGAACTGCTCGCCGGATTCCGCGCCACCGACCGCGTCGAGCTGGAGTCGGTGCTCCTCGAACGGCGGGGCCACACGGCCCATGTGACGTTCCGCAACGCACACTGCCTCAACGCCGAGGACAACCGCCTCATCGCGGATCTGGAGACGGCGGTCGACCTGGTTCTGCTGGACGACCGGGTGCGCGTCGGCGTGCTCCGGGGCGGCGAGGTGGACCACCCCCGCTATGCGAACCGCCGCGTCTTCAGCGCCGGCATCAACCTCAAGGACCTGCGCAACGGGAACATCTCCTTCGTCGGGTTCCTCCTCGGCCGGGAGCTCGGCTACATCAACAAGATGTACCGGGGCCTGCTGATCGCACCCGAGCACGAGGCCTGGGCCGAGCGCACGGTGCAGAAGCCCTGGATCGGGGCCGTGGACGCCTTCGCCATCGGCGGAGGGATGCAGCTGCTGCTCGTCCTCGACCACGTCATCGCCGAGGACGGTGCCTACTTCAGCCTCCCGGCCGCCGAAGAGGGCATCGTGCCCGGCCTCGGCAACCTGCGGCTGTCCCGCCTGACCGGCGCCCGCGCCGCCCGCCAGATCCTGCTGGGCGGCCGTCGCATCGCCACGGACGACCCGCAGGCCGGCCTGGTCTGCGACCAAGTGGTTCCGGCGGCCGCGATGGACGAGGCCGTCGAGAGCGCCGCGGCCGGCCTGGCCGCCCCGGCCGTCGTCGCCAACCGTCGCATGCTGGGCCTCGTGGAGGAGCCGCTGGACCTGTTCCGCCGCTACCTGGCCGAGTTCGCGCTCGTCCAGGCCGCCCGCTCGTACAGCGACGACGTCCTCGCCAAGGTCGAAGGCCGCTGGCAGCGTTCACGGTCGCGTGGGTGACCGGGCATGGTACTTCTCTCCCCGTCCCGCCTGCACGACTCGCTCGGGGCACCCGTCCTCGGCTCGATCGGATTCCTCAATGAGGTGATGGGCCGCTTCCCGGACGCGATCTCCTTCGCGCCGGGCGCCCCGCACCCCGACACCCTGCCCGACCCCGACATCCAGCACTACACCGACCGTTTCCTGCGCCACCTCGGCGAGCGGGGGATGGGCCCCGAGCGGGCCCGCCGCATGCTCTTCGAGTACGGGCCGAGCCGCGGCATCATCAACGACATCGTCAGCGAGGCGCTGTGGCGCGACCACGGCATCGAGACCTCGCCCGAGGACGTCGTCGTGACCGTGGGTGCCCAGGAGGGCATGTTCCTGGTCCTCAGGGCCCTGTTCGGATCCGCCGAGGACATCCTCGCCGTGGCCGATCCGTGCTTCGTCGGCATCACCGGCGCCGCCCGGATGCTGGGCCTGGACGTGGTGCCGGTCGCCGAGGGAACCCAGGGCATCGACCTGGAGGCGCTGACCGCGGCCTGCCGCGATGCCCGGCTGGCCGGCCGCGCCGTCCGGGCCCTCTACGTGGCTCCCGACTTCTCCAACCCCGGCGGCGGGCGCATGCCGCTCGCAAGCCGTCACCGGCTCCTCGAACTGGCGGAGCAGGAGGACTTCCTGATCCTGGAGGACAACGCCTACGGGTTCACCGCCACCGTCGCGTCCTCGATGCCCTCGCTCAAGGCCCTGGACACCGGCCGCCGGGTCGTCCACATCGGCACGTTCGCGAAGGTCGCCTTCCCCGGCGCCCGGGTGGGCTACGTCGTCGCCGACCAGCGGGTCGGAGGGCAGAGCGGCCCCACCCGGCCGCTCGCCGCCGAACTGGCCACGCTCAAGACGATGGTCACCGTCAACACCTCTCCGCTCTCGCAGGCCGTCATCGGCGGCATGCTGCTCGAACACGGCGGCTCGCTGGCCACCCTCGGCCGTCACAAGGCGGAGTTGTACCAGCGCAATCTGACCTGCCTCGCGCAAGCCCTGGACCGGCACCTGACCGGCGTGGCACCGCCGGGCGTGCGCTGGAACCGGCCGGAGGGCGGCTTCTTCGTCCGGGTCCACCTGCCGGTGCGCGCCGACCCCGCGCTGCTGGAGGTGTCGGCAGCGAAGTACGGGGTCCTGTGGACCCCGATGGAGCAGTTCTACGCCGGCGGAGCCGGAGACCACCAGATCCGCCTCTCGTGCAGCTACCTCGACCCCCGAGAGATCGAGGAAGGGGTCCGGCGCCTGGCCGCGTTCTTGACCAAGGAGATCGGAACATGACCCACCCCGCGAACACGACCCGCACGGACGCCCACCCCACCGTGCGGACCACCCCCTTCGACCCGCCCCCGGAGCTGGCGAAGTACCGGCAGGACGAGCCCGTCCGCCGGATGCGCTACCCCGACGGCCACATCGGGTGGCTGGTCACCAGCCACGCCCTGGCCCGCAAGCTGCTGGCCGACCCGCGCTTCAGCGCCCGCTCCGAGTTCAAGCGGGCACCCGTGTCCCGCCCCGGGGTCGACCCCTTCTACGGGGCGCGGGCCCTGCCGGGGTGGCTCGTCGACATGGACGCCCCGGAGCACACCCGGCTGCGTCAGCAACTGGCCGGGAAGTTCACCGCGCGCCGGATGCGGGAGATGCGCCCCGGGATCGAGCGCATCGTCGAGGACCTGCTGGACGCCATGGCCGCGCGCGGTGGCCCGGTCGACCTCGTCGAGGCCTTCGCGCTGCCCGTTCCCTCCCTGGTGATCTGCGAGCTGCTCGGGGTCCCGTACAGCGAGCGGGCCGAGTTCCAGCGCAACAGCGAGATCCTCTTCAGCCTCACCGCGACCGCCACCGAGGCCTCGGAGGCCATGGACCGGCTCTACGGGTTCCTGCGCGGGCTGGCCTCGGCCGGAGCCGCCGGCTCCGGCGGGGGACTGCTGAGCATGCTCGCCGCCGACGGCACGCTCGACTCCGAGGAGATCGCGGGTGTCGGCGTCCTGCTCCTGACGGCCGGGCACGAGTCCACGTCCAGCTCGCTGAGTCTGAGCACCCTGGCGCTGCTGGCCCACCCGGACCAGCTGGCCCGGCTCCGCGACGATCCCTCCCTCACGGACAACGCCGTCGAGGAGCTGCTGCGCTACCTGTCCGTCTTCCACTTCGGTGTGCCGCGCACGCCGCTGGAGGACACGGACTTCGAGGGCCACCTGTTCCGGGCCGGTGAGTCGATCACCGTATCCATCCCGGCCGCCAACCGCGACCCGGGCTGGTTCGCGGATCCCGACCGGCTCGACTTCAGCCGCAAGACCGCCGGCCACATGGCCTTCGGCTTCGGCATCCACCAGTGCCTGGGACAGAACCTCGTCCGCATGGAGATGCGCACGGCCCTGCCCGCGCTGTTCCGCCGGTTCCCGGACCTCGCCCTGGCGATCCCGGCGGAAGAGGTCCCGCTCGCCTCGGACATGAGCGTCTACGGAGTCCACCGCCTTCCGGTCACCTGGTGAGGAACCGAAACCCCATGCACATCACGATCGAGCCCGACGCCTGTGTCGGTTCGGGGCAGTGCGCCCTGGCCGTGCCCGAGGTATTCGACCAGGACGATGAGGACGGCACGGTCGTCCTCCTCGACGAGAGGCCGGCGCAGGACCTGCACGCCGCCGTCCACGAAGCCGCCGGGCTCTGCCCCGTCCAGGCGATCCTCGCCGCCGCGGCGGACGACACCACACGATGAATTCCGAACACGCCCCCGGAGGGTCACGCACATGCGCCTGAACAGCTACGACGAGTGGTCATCGCTGAAAGAGGTCATCGTCGGCTCGGCCGACAACTACGCCCAGCGGGTCCGCGACCTGACCTTCGACATGTTCATCAGCGACAACCTCACCGGAGCCCGCGGCTACTACCCGTCCATCCGGGTGTCCCAGGACGGGACGACGGCGGAGTCCCCCGAGCGGATCGCCTTCCGCCAGCGCCTCGCCGACGAACTGGTCGAGGACGTCGAAGGGATGGCGGACACCCTGAAGTCCCTGGGCGTCACGGTCCACCGGCCCCTGGCGCCCGAGAAGTTCGACCGGGGCGTCAGCACGCCGTTCTGGTCCGCGCCCGTCACTCCGCCCCTGAACGTCCGCGACAACACGCTGATTCTCGGTGACGAGATCATCGAGACCCCGCCGATGCTCCGGGCCCGGTACTTCGAGACGAAGTTCCTCGCCCCGGTCTTCCAGGAGTACTTCCTCCAGGGCGCGCGCTGGACCACCATGCCGCGGCCGGTGATGACCGACAACTCCTTCGACCCGGGCAACGTGGCCACCGCCGCGCCCAACGTCGAGGTGCCGCTGGACCCGCGGCCCTCCCCGTACGACGTCGGTCTGGAGATGCTCATCGACGGAGCGAACGCCCTGCGCTTCGGCCGTGACGTGATCGTCAACATCTCCAACGCGAACCACGCGCTCGCCGTGGACTGGCTGGAGCGTCACCTCGAAGGCCGCTTCCGCATCCACCGCATGCACAAGCTCACCCAGAGCCACATCGACAGCGTCATCGTCGCGCTCCGCCCCGGCCTGCTGCTGCTGCGTTCCGAGGGAGCCCGCGCCTACCTGCCCGAGGCGCTGCGCAAGTGGGACGTCATCGTCGCGCCCACGCCCGCGCTGGAGGACTACCCGCAGTACGAGAACGGCGACCCGATCCCGCCCAGCCCGTACATCGACCTGAACCTGCTGTCCGTCGACGAGTCGACCGTCATGGTCAACGACGCCTGCAAGACGCTCATCCGGACCCTCGAGGACCACCACTTCACCGTGGTGCCGGTCCGGCACCGGCACCGGCGGCTCTTCGGCGGCGGTTTCCACTGCTTCACCCTCGACACGGTGCGCGCCGGCGGAGCCGAGGACTACCTGGGCTGACCCGTACGACCGCAGGAGAGAGCATCGGGAAGGACGAGGAATGACCACCGCAATTCCGGCCCCGGGCGCGGCCGTATGAGAGGGACGCTGCGCAAGGCCGTGCGACGTACGAAGGTGCTGCTGGTCGGTGTGGTGTGCTGCCCCGTCTGCGTGGCGCTGCACGCCCGGGGGGTCGCCCCCGCCCATCGGGGCGCGGGCCGCTGCGCGCACGACGGCCGCCCCGCCGGCCGTCCCGCCGGCCCGGTCCGCGGACCGGGGAGGCCGGCCGTATGACGGAAGGGCCGTGGGGGCTCGTCGGCGCCCTGACGGAGCTGACGGGCCTGCTCGTCGCCCTGCACGCGGTGGCGGCGGTGCTGTGGCCGGCCGGTGCCACCGGCCGGAGGGGGCTGCCACCGCTGCGCTGCCGGCTGCCCGGGCAGGTCTTCACCGCGGTGCTCCTGGGCTTCGTGGGCGGACAGGTCCTCCAGGGCCTGCCGCCACGGCTCGGGCTGACGCACTCCCTGGCGCTCGGGGCCCCGTTGCTGATCAGCGCGGCCGTGACGGGTGAACTGCACGCCCGCCGTCCGGACTCCCCGATGGGCCCGGCGGTGGCGGTGGCCGTGGCGCTGGTCTGCGGATTCCTCGTGGCGGGGCAGTTCTCCCCGGCATGACGCGAAAGCCGGCGGCCTTCGCGCCGATCAGGGCTCCCCGGCCGGGGAACGCGCAGGATCGGTACGAAGGCCGCCGGTGTTGCCCGGACCGGATCAGAACCCGATCAGGACCTGATCAGGACCCGGACCGGATCAGGAGAGCAGATTGCGCTGCGCCGCCAGGTATCCGGCCTGGAACCGGCTCCGGGCGTCGAGCGAGTCCATGAGGCGGGCGACCGAGCGGCGGTAGGTGCGCAAGGCCATCCCCATGTGGTGGGCGGCCGTCTCGTCCGTGGTGCCGAGCGTGAGCTGGCGCAGCACCTCGCGGGACAGGGGGTTGAGGTCCTGCACCGGGGCCGGTGCGCCGTCCCCGGGCGGCTCCGGGGTGGTCAGCGAGCGCACGAGCAAGGGGATGAACGGCAGCTTGTGCCCGATGAAGGCACCGTCGCTGTAGTCCTTCTGGTTCATGGCCCAGATGACGACGGAACCGTCGATGATCGCCATGCGCGGACTGTGCCCCGTCAGGGCGTGGATCTCCACGCCCTCCTTGGCGAGCTCGGACAGCCGTCCCCCGTGGTGCTCCACCCCGCCCCGTTCGCCCGGTGGCACGAACACCTTCACGCTGACGCCAGAGCCGGCGGTGACGCTGTGCGCGGCCGCCACGTCGACCTGTTCCTTCAAGCCGGACACGTGGGGCACGGCGAGGAGGACCTCCCGGCGGGCCCCGTGGATCACGTGCCGGATCTGCGTAGGCCCGGCGAAGTTCATCTGCATGTCGTCCCCCTCCTTGCTTGCCCGGGAGAGAGTAGAGATCGACTTCCAAGGTTGTCAAATAATTGACACATGCTTGCCAGGGTCGTTCGAGGTGTGCTTGGTTGGGGCTGACCACGGGCGGGATCCGGTCATTCGAATACCGATCGGTAGCCGGTTGATCCTCTCGCTGAGCCCGGGGTGATTTCCGTTTGATCAATGGGGAGGGAACCATGAACCGCCAGCTCAAGAAGGCAGTCATGTGCGTAGGAATACTTTTGACCCTGGTCCTCGGGTACGGGGGATACGCCGGTGCGGGGGCCGGCGGCGACGTGCAGGTGACTGCGGGCGGACCGGATTCCGCCCCGCTCCTGAGGAACGAAATCGGCTGGCCCTGACCGGTCTGTCAAGTCCTGCCTGATGCCTCGTCGAGCTTGACAAGCTTGTCGAAGCCCCGCAGCCTTTATGGCATGCCTAGTCAGGACAACATTCCCGAGCAACCCGTATTCGGGCGGAGACTGCGCGCCCTGCGGGTGGCCTACGGCATGTCGCAGACGGAGCTCGGCGGCACGGAGATCTCGGCCGCGTACCTGTCGCGGCTCGAGTCGGGAGCGCGGCCCCCCACGCCGCGCGTGCTGTCCTACTTGTGCAGCCGGCTCGAGGTGTCGCCGTCCGTGTTCCGCGCTTCCGTGGGCAGCCCGCTCGCCCAGGCCCTGGCCACGATCGCCACCATCGGCGAATCGGTGCAGACGGCCCGGCTGCTCGAGAACGCCCTCGAACAGGAGGAGCCGGACGGGGACGCCTCCCTGCGCTGGCAGGCGCTGTGGCTGCTCGCCCGCTGCTACCAGTCCGAGGGGAAGGCCGCGCAGGAGCTCGAGGCCCTGAAGCAACTGGTCGTCCTCGGTGACGAGATCGGCCAGCTCGACATGCAGGCGCGTGCACGCGTACGGCTCGCCCGTCGGCAGCGGGCCTCCGGGAATCTCCCGGAGGCCCGCACGGCCGCTCTCGAAGCCCACGCGCTGGCCTCCGAGAACGGTTTGGCGCACCGGGACGTCGTCGAGGCGCTGCTGACCCTCATCTCGATCGAAGCGGAGAGCGGTCAACTGGCGGAGGCGCGGTCGCGTGTCGACCGGCTGGTCGAGACGCTCGCCGAGGACATTCCGCCGCGCCTCCAGGTAGAAGCCCTGTGGACGGCCGCCGCCGTGGCCGTGCGCCAGGGTGACCGGGGGGCCACCACCGCTCTGCTGAGCAGGGCGATGGACTGCATGCCCAGCAACGAGGATCCGGTGCTGTGGCTGCGACTGCGCCTGGCGGCCGCCTCCATGTACATGCAGATGGACCCCCGGGACATCGAACAGGCGCGCCGCCGCCTGGTGCAGGCCGCGTCCGCGGCCGATCTGGTGGGGATGCCCCTGCACCATCGGGAACTCCTCATCCTGCAGGCCCAGCTCGCCTTCCACGAAGGGCGGCTCGACGACGCGCGGGAGCTCAGCGACCGCGTCGGGGGAGATGCGGAGGGGGTCGTCGGCCAGGACCGGGTGAGGCTCGACATCCTGCGCAACCAGCTGGCCATCATGGTCGGCGACCGGTCGGATGCCGTGATCGCCATGGAACGGCTGGCCAAGGAGGCCCGGGAGTCGGGCAACGTCGAACTCGCCTCCGAGGTCTGGCGGGCGCTCGCGGAATCCCTGGCGTACGCCAACGGAGTCACCCCCGGCTGACCTTCCGAGGTGTCATCCCGCCGCCGTCATGCGCCGCAGGCCGGCGTACTCCAGGGCGGCGTACACCGCCACCACCAGTGCGCCGATCAGCATGAACACGACGCCGAATCCCGTGAGGGGGACGAAGTCCGCGGCCGCCACCACCAGGCAGGCGGCAGCGGAGCACAGGTTCACCCCGATCTTCCCGATGGACGAGGAAACCGCCCGGCTCCTGCGCGATCACGCGGCGGCCGGCGACCGGACCGGATGACCGGGGCGCCCCGCCCGGGGACGATCCCGTCCACGGTTCCCTCTCCGTGGACGGGGCCCGCCGGTCAGTGGGCTGCGGTACCCGCGGTCGCGGGTGCCGGCCGGTCCACCGCTATCGCGTCCGGGGTGACGGGGTGGACCCGGTCGGCGGTGAATTGCGCGAAGGGGCCGTCGCCGTGGCCCACCAGATGGGCGCAGCAATCCGGACGCCGCAGGCCGGGATGCAGGTCGGAGACTTCCATTCCGTTCATTTCTGCCCCTCTCATCTTCTCTTGTCCTGTGTGGATCGGTTTCGGTCGAGTGGTGCGAGCGGTTCGGACGGTGCGGAGCAGGGGTGTCCCGTGCGGTTCAAAGGGCGCCCGCCGTGCACCGGGTGAGGTCCTCCTTCAGCGCCTCGAACCACAGATCCGCACCGTCCGGCCCGGTGAGGAAGTGGGCGGCTTCGAGGCTCCGCCACGAGAAGTGATCGGTCTCGTCCCGCCACGCCTGCGCCGAGGACGCGGGGATCGCGCCGTCCCGGGTGCCGTGGTAGACGAACACCGGGCACCGCAAGCGGTCATGGGTGGCCGGCCTGACGTAGCTCTCGCTCGCGTGGAGCTCCGCGCGGATGACGGGCAGGAACAGCTCCAGGAACTCCGGATCGTCCCCCAGTTCCGGACTCAGCCCGCCGATCTCGGTCAGTTCGGCGATCAGCCGGTCGCCGCTCAGCGAGCGCCAGTTGATGTGGGGCAGCGGCGTCGCGGGCGACCTCTGGCTCGCCGCGAACACGGCCTCGACCCGCTTCCCGGACGCTTCCAGCCTCGCGGCCATGTCGTAGGCGACGAGCGCCCCGTAGCTGAGCCCGGCGATCGCCAGCCGCTCACTGCGCGCGATCACCGCAGCCAGGTCTTCGATCGCACGACAGCTCATCGACGCGACGTCCGGGAGGGGGTCGTCGAAGAGCCGGGCCTCTCTGCCGGGCAGGTCGGGCAGCACCACTTCGACACCGTCCGGCAGGGCGTCCCGCCATCCCCGGTAGCGCCCCAGCCCACCTCCGGCGTGCGGGAAGCACACCAGGGTCAAGCGTGTCGGGCTCGGCATGTCACACCTCTGCAGATCGGGATCGGGATCGGGATCGGGATTGAGAACGAGAACGAGAACGGGAACGGGATCGGGTCGGAACCGTTGACGGTGGGCATGGCGTCAGCGGCGCGCACCGACCGCGACCGGGCCGATCCACGCGAGAAGTTCGTCCAGCGCCTGGTAGAACCCCTCGATCTCCGAGACGTCGTTGTAGAGGTACGCCGAGACGCGCAGGATCTCTCCGCCGGCCAGCTCGGTGACCAGAGGCTGCGAGCAGAGGTGGCCGCTGCGCACCATGACCCCGTAGGAGTCGCTGAGCAGACGCGCGACCTCGCCGGTCGGGACGCCGCCGTCCAGCCGGAGGCTGGCGAGGGCGATCCGGCCGGTCAGCTCCGGGGGCCCGATCAGCCGCACCCCGGGCCGGGTGATCGCCCCGCCGACGAGGGCCGCGCACAGCTCCCGTTCGTGCCGGTCGAGCGCCGGGGTGTCCAGCGACTCCAGGTACCGGATGGCGGCCGCGCAGCCGATGACGGAGGCGATGGCCGGCGTACCCGTCTCGAACTTGTACGGGGTGCGCCGGTCGACGCTGCCTTCGAGGTCGACCCAGTCGACCATGCCCCCGCCGACGGCCAGCGGGCGCAGCCCGCCGAGCAGCGAGGTCTTCCCGTAGAGACAGCCGACGCCGGTGGGGCCGAGCATCTTGTGCATCGAGAACGCCATGAAGTCGACGTCCAGTTCGCGCACGTTGACGCGCTGGTGCGGCATGGACTGCGCGGCGTCGAGAACGATCACCGCGTCGCAGGCGGCGCGGATCTCGGCGATCAGCTCGGCCACCGGGTGGACGACACCCGTGACGTTGGAGCAGTGGGTGAGCGCGACCACCTTCGGCCGCCCGCGCAGCAGCCGGCGGAAGTGGTCGCGGTCGAGCCGGCCGTCGGCGTCCACCCGGGTCAGGGCGACCCGCCCGGCCCGCCGCCACGGCAGCAGCTGGGAGTGGTGCGCGTCCATGGAGCCCACGATGTACGCGTCCGGGTCCAGGCCCAGGCCGGCCGCGACCAGGTTCAGCCCCTCGGTGGTGTTCCGGGTGAGGACCACCTCGTTGGCCGCGGCGCCGATGTGGCGGGCGATCTCCACCCGGGAGGCCTCGTAACTGTCGGAGGCCTCCTCGGACAGCCGGTGCTTCCCGCGGTGGATGTTGGCGCCGTTGGTCTCGTAGTACTCGGTGATCGCCCGGATGACCGAGCGGGGCTTCAGGGTCGTGGCGGCGTTGTCGAGGTACGAGATCGACTGACCGTCGATCTCCCGCTGCAGCGCGGGGAAGTCGGCCCGGTAGACGTTCCGTTCGGTCATCGTGAACCTTCCACAGAGATTTGGGAGACGCACGGCTGGAACTTCCCGCTGCGCTCGCCGGCGATGTAGTCCACGGCTTCGACACGGAGGTCGCTGGGCGCGAGAAGTTCCCTCAGGCGGAGTTCGAGCGCGGCGGCGTCGCCGGGCCGCGCCCCGTCATTGGGCAGGTACCTGAAGGTGCACGCACCGGTCCGGTCCTGCTCCAGCTTGTAGAGGTCCATCCAGGGGGCGTCGCCGACCAGGCTGTCGATGGCGCCGGGGGTCACGGTGCGGCCGTCCGCCAGCTGGATCATGTGGGTGGCCCGGCCCTCGATCCTGACCAGCGGCAGCTCACTGCCACAGGCGCAGTCGCCGCCCAGGGGCGTGAACCAGTCGCCGGTGGAGTAGCGGATGCGCGGGACGAGGCCGTCGTCGACCGTGGTCACGTACAGCTCGCCCGTGCTGCCCTCCGGCACGGACCGGCCGTCCTTCACGAACTCCATGTAGAAGTCGCGGTTGTTGATGTGCCGCTGCCCGTGTTGGCACTGGAACCCGAGGTAGCCGAGTTCGGACATGCCGATCATGTCGCCGATCGGCACGTCCGGGCCCATGAACGCCTCGATCTGACGTCGCGCCACCCGGGTCATCAGGGTGTACCCGCAGACGATGTGCAGGCGGCGGGGCGAAGTGATCGTGCGGCCGAGCCGACGGGCCCACCGGGTCAGGAAGGCGAAGTGGGTCGGGTCCACCACGAGCAGGTCGGGCTCGTAGAGCTCGATCTCGTCGAGCGCCTTGACGATCTGCCACTCCGGGGTCGCCAGCAGGTCGTGCGCGACGGTGAGCACCAGGGTGCCGTCCGCCAGGACGCGGTCCTCCATGGTCGAGAAACCCGTGGCGCACTCCACGTCCGAGCAGTTCGGCGGCGCGAACCGGCAGATCCTGGGCCGGCTGCCGGGACGCCACAGGTCGTCGAAGCCGCGGTGCACGCCCAGCGCGGTCGCCTGCCGGCGGGCCAGATCGTAGGCCAGGATGGCGCTGTTGAGGCGCTCGCCGGAGGTTCCGGAGCTCTGGAAGCGCATGACGTGCGGGGAGTTGAGGGTGTACCCCTTGGCGAGGACGCCCGCCGGGAAGTTCCGGCGATAGTGCGCCTTGGCGGTCGGGGGGAGGCGCAGGAAGTCCTCCGGGCCCCGGATGTCCTCGGGGCGGAGGCCGCTGGCCTCCATGTGCCGGTGGAAGAAGTCGGTGTTGTCGAAGGCGTACGCGATCTCTTCCCGCACGGCTTCGAACAGGCCGGAGTCGCTCATGCCATGGCCACCAGGACGGTGCGTGCCCCGGAGTAGGGGTTCCTGCCGTGGGAGAACTGCTCGTTGTCGACGATCATGATGTCGCCCGCCTGCCAGGGCAGGGCGATCTCCTCCGGGGCGTAGGCGGCGCGGACGGCGGCCAGGTCGGCGGGGTCCAGGGGGGTGCCGTCGCCGTAGAGGGCGTTGCGGGGCAGCTCGTCCTCGGCGAAGTTCTCGCGGAGTTCGCGCTCCACCTCGGCGGGGAGCGAGCTGACGTGGAACAGGTGCGCCTGGTTGAACCAGACCTTCGTGCCGGTCGCCCCTGCCCGGAGGGTCGCCTGCACCACGTGCCGGGTACGCAGCCGTTCGCCGCCGAGCCACTCGGCCCGTATGCCGTGCTGCTCGCAGTAGGCGTCGACCTCGGCGCGGTCCTCCGTCTGGAAGACCTCCTGCCAGCTCAGGTCCATGCCGTGGCCGAAGTTGCGTACGTACATGACCCCGTGCCGCTCGAAACGCTCCCGGGTGGCGGCCGGAATCCGGTCGTACACGCGGCCGCTGTCCGCGATGGGCGTCTCGCCTCCGGTGGCGGCGGGGACCAGGCAAGTGAGGAACAGGGTGGCCGGCCAGGAGTCGGCGTACGACATCTCGTTGTGCTGGGGGATGGTCTGGTCGGCGGGGTACTCCGTCGAGGTGAAGACGTTGCCGTTGACCCGCTGCCGGGGAGTGGAGCGGTTGTCGTAGTCGCGCAGCCCGCCGTCGAGGGCGGTGACGAGCGCGGCCAGGCCCTCGGCGTCGACCGGGCTGAATCCGCGCAGCAGTACGGCGCCGTGCTCGGCGCGCAGCCGGGCCAGGGTCTGTCCGGAGCCGGCCAGCCACTCCCGGGCATCCAGGCCGGGCACGGTCGGCGTGCACGACACGGCCCGCGAGCCGTCGACGAGCGGAGCCACCCGGACCAGGGACTCGCTGTGGACGGATACGGACTTCCGGGACCGCGTGAAGAGTCCCTGGGGGCTCGAGGTCTTCCCTTGGGTCAACATGCCTCGTCCGCCTTCTTCTCGAGGAGCTGGTCGATGTACGCGGCGAGCTCCGACACGACGGGGAACTCGAAGAGGTTGCGCAGCTTGAAATTCACCTTGAACTCGTCGCGCACCCGGGAGACCAGCTGCGTGGCCAGCAGCGAGTGGCCGCCGATCTCGAAGAAGTCGTCCTCGGCTCCGGCCCGCTTGAGCAGCAGGAGCTGCGCCATGAGGGCGGCGATCCGCCTCTCGGTCTCCGTCCGGGGCTCTACGTAGGACGTGGAGCCCAGGCTGTAGGCGCCGGGCTCGGGGAGCATCTTGGCGTCGATCTTCCCGGTGCTGGTCAGCGGGAAGGCGTCCAGGGCCACCAGGTGGGCGGGCAGCATGAACTCCGGGAGGCGTTCGGCCAGGAACTCACGGAGCCAGTCCGCGTTCCCGCGGCCGCCCTCGCTGTCGGTCAGGTAGCCGACCAGGTGGGCGCCGGTGCTCTCGCCGGCCTCGACGATGAGGCTGCCGGTCACCCGGGGGTGCTGGCGCATGACGGCCTCGATCTCGCCGAGCTCCACGCGGAAGCCGCGCAGCTTGATCTGCCGGTCGACGCGGCCCAGGAACTCGATGGTGCGGTCGGGCAGGAACCGCACCTTGTCGCCGGTGCGGTACATCCGGGCCGAGGGGGCCGGGCTGAACGGGTCGTCGGCGAAGCGCTCCTGCTGTTCCGCCGTTCCGTCCAGGTAGCCCCGGGTCACGGAGGAGCCGCCGATCCAGAGCTCGCCCGGGAGGCCGGCGGGCAGCGGCCGGCGCAGGGGGTCCAGGACGTAGGCGCGGGCGTGCCGCATGGGGGTGCCGAGCGGGACGCTGGAGGCCAGCGCGGCCAGGTCGTTGGAGGTGGCCTGTCCGCAGAGCACCCCGACGGTGGTCTCGGTCGGGCCGTAGTGGTTGAAGAGCCTGGTCTCGCCGAGGTAGCCGCGGAACAGGTTGTACCAGCCCCAGCCGAACGGTTCGCCGCCCACGACGAGGGCTTGGCGCGGCATCAGCCGCTCCGGCGCCTCGGCCACCGTGAAGACGGCCTCCAGGTGCGACGGGGTGATCTTGAGGAGGTCGTAGTTCTCCCGGGAGAGCAGCTCCGACAGCGCCTGCGCGTCCGCGGACACCTCGGTGGGAACGACCAGGAGTTCGCCCCCGCTGACGAGCGGCGGGAACAGCGCGGTGTTGCCCAGGTCGGTGCCGAGGGTGCTCAGGGCGACCGAGTCGATCGGGCCGGTGAGGCCGAGCCGGTCGAGTACGCCGTCGAGGTAGGCCGCGAGCTGCCCGTGGCCGACCAGTACGCCCTTCGGCGTGCCGGTGGAACCCGAGGTGAAGATCACGTACGCGGGGTCGGCGTCGCCGGTCTCCACGTCCGGGCACGCGCCGTCGTGCTGGGCGCACACGGTCAGGGCGGCGTCCAGGAGGACGAGGTCGAGGCCGGCCGGGAGGTCCGCGGCGGTCCCGTCGGTGGCCACGGCGTACTCGAGACCGAGGCCTTGGACGACGGCCGTGCGGCGCATGGCGGGCAGGTTCGGGTCGAGCGGTACGTAGCCGCCGCCGGCCTTGGCGATCGCCAGCATGGCGACGAGGGCCAGGTCGGAGCGCTCCAGGCAGAGCCCGACCAGGGTCCCGCGCCGCACGCCGCGCGCGGCCAGCTCCGCGGCCAGGAGGTTGGCGGCCCGGTCGAGCTCCCGGTAGGTCCAGGTACGGGTGTCCGTACGGAGGGCGTTGGCGTCGGGAGTCCGCCGGGCGGTCCGCTCGACCTGCCGGTGCCAGTGGGGCCCCGGGGTGCCGGGGAGCTCCGCCGGGTTGGTGGCCGTGACGAGCTCGTGCGCGGCGGCGCTGTCCAGCATGGCCAGCCCCTCCACCGTGACCGTCAGGTCGCCGCCCAGTGCGGACAGGGCCGCCTGCAGGCAGACCAGGAGGGCCTCGGCACCGCCCTCGGCCATGCCGAGCACCTGGTGGCGCAGGGTGAGCCGGATCCCGCCGTCCAGGCCCTGGGCGAAGAGGGTGGCCTTGCGGGTGTCGTCGGACGGCTCGATGCGCAGGTCGGCATAGGACAGGGGGCAGTCCGCCGAGGTGAAGTCAGTGGTGTCGCCGAAGCCGAAACCAGGCAGGCCGGCGGTGTGCTGCAGGGCCGGGTCCATCGAGCTCTCGTCGGCCTGCTCGAAGCCGTCGATCTCCAGGCCGACCGCACGCAGCAGGTCGTCCAGCGTCGTCCCCTCGGCGATCGCGGCCTGGATCGGCATCGGGGTCTCGAACTGGCCGATCGACGTGAGCATTTCCTGGAACGGCCGACGCGTGAGCGTGGTGCCGACGGCCAGTCGTTCCGGCCTGCCGGCGGCATGCCAGAGGGCCGTGACCCAGCCGGTCAGCAGGACGCCGCGCAGACCTCCCTGGTACTCGGCACCGCGTGCACGCAGCCGCTCCGCCAGGGATGCGGGCAGGTTCCACTCCAGCTCCGCGCGGACCGGGTCGTCGGAGACGACTTCCAGCGGCAGGTTCAGTGGGGGCAAGCCAGCCAACTGCTGCACGCGGTCCGCCGCGCTCTCCTTCTGGCGGGCACTCGGGGTGCCCTCCTCGACCTGCCACTGCGCGTAGTCGGCGTACTGGACCACGTCGTCGCGGCTCCACGCGGTGCCGCTCAGCCGCGCGGCGTACGCCTGGCGCAGATCGCGGAAGAAGACCTCCACCGACGTGCGGTCCATGCTCATGCGCGGAGCCGAGAGGACGACCGACTGTCCCTGACCGGGCCGGGTGAAGAGGACCAGGCGCAGCTCGCCGACGGCGTCCTCGCCGGTGTCCGCGTGGAGTTCCCCGCGGATGATCTCGGCCAGGCGGGCGTCGTCGCCGGAGGCCTCGGACACGACGGCCCTCGGCTCGTCCTCGATCACCATCAGCACGGTGCTGTTGTTGCCGAGGACCCTGCGGTAGGCGGTGCGCAGGCTCTCGTGGGCCAGTGCCACGTCGTGCGCGGCACGCTCCAGCACGGCGCGGTCGACGGGGGCCGAGAGGGTCGCCGCGGCGACCGTCCTGGTCGTCAGCCCGCCGGCCACCAGGCCCAGTACGTGCTCCTGCTGCTTGGACAGGCAGAAGCCTTCCCAGGCGGCCTGGGAAATCAGTTGAGTTCCGGATCGATCCACAGCTGCCCCTTGGTGAACTTGTTCCATGTGTTGATTGCATCCGCGCCGAGGTGCTCGGTCGCGATCTGCCAGAATCCCGAATATTCGGCCGGCAGGTTGAGATGGGAGTGGCTGACCTGCTGCGGCATGTGCGCCAGCACGTCGCCCAGCTTCATGCGCAAAAGGTCTTCGAATGCGTCGGCATCCATGGGGATGTCCGCTCCGGTCCGCCGGTCCTTCATCTCCGGCTTTCCGTTGGGGCGCAACATGTTGCGGAAACTCTTGCCCAGGGAGTTGTAGTTCATGACGGAGAAGTTGTAGATCATCTCCTCCACCTGCGGGCCGACGACCGCTCGTACCTCGGCCCGTTTGTCTTCCGGAATGGACTCCACGTTGTCGTTGTGCAGCCCCTCGGTGCCGTAGACGCCGTGGAACAGGATGGCGAGGCAGACGTGGTCCGGCGCCTTCATGTCCTGCAGGATGTCGCAGGCCCGGAACATGTGGTCCAGCAAGGTCTCGTCCTGGTGCGCGATTTTGTGCAGACCCAGCCGGACGAGGTCGTCCCGGTATTCTTCAGCCTGAATCATTCGTCACTCCTCGTATTTCCTTTCATTGTTGCGGCGGTCGTCGGATCCCTCTGCGTCAGGCTTCCCGTACGGACACCCGCTGTGACTGGATTTCTTTCCAGGAGCGCTGCTTGCGCACTTCCTTCTTTCCTTCCCACAGGTTCTCCAGGGCCCGGTTGACGAGGCTCATCCTCAGATCCGGCTGGACCGACAGCAGCTTCACCAATTCGCTCAGGCAGTGCGTCAGGCGCTGCACCGTGGAATCCGAGAAGAGGTCGACGCGGTAGTCGATGCCGCCTTCCATCCCCCCCTCCGCGGTGGCCAGGAGGGTGAGCTTGATGTCGTGCACGGCGAGGAGGAATTCCGCGTCGATCTCCTCGGCCGCCATCCCGGGCAGGTCCCATTCGGGCAGCGGGACGTCCTCCAGCAGGAACCAGGTGCGGAACACCGGGGCCGATTCGCCGGCGCGGCGTTCCGGGCGGACGGCCTGCACGATGTGGTCGAACGGCACGTCCTGGTGCGCGTACGCCTCGAGCGCCCCTTCGCGGACCTCCTTCAGCACCTCGCTGAACGTGGGGTCGCCGGTGAACCGGGTGCGGATGGCGAGGCTGTTGACCAGGAAGCCGATCGTGCTCTCCAGCTGCGGGTGCGCACGGTGGCCGGCCGGAACGCCCACGATGATGTCCTGCTGCCGGCACCACCACTGGAGCAGTACCTGCCAGGCGGCGAGGTAGCCCATGAAGGTGGTGGCGCGCTCGGCGCTGCACACGCCCTTGAAGTCGGCGGCCACGACCGGATCGAGCGAGAAGGGTGCGCGGGCTCCCTCGATCTTCTCGGAGTCCGTGATCTCCCCTTCGGTGGGGAGGGCCAGGACGGGGAGCGGTGCGGCGAGCCGGCTGCGCCAGAAGTCGATCTGGGGCTTGAACTCGCCGGACTCGGCCTGTTCGGCCTCCCACACCGCGACGTCGGCGTAGTGCACGCCGGGCGCCGGCAGGACGGACTCGTTCCGGCTCCGGTAGAGCGCGCTGATCTCCCGGACCATGATCGAGGTGGACCAGCCGTCCCAGACGATGTGGTGGACGGAGACGACCAGGACGTGGTCCTGCGGGCCTTCCCGGAGCAGGCGCACCCGGAAGTGCGGTCCGTTCGCCAGGTCGAACGGGGTGCGCGCCTCCTCGGCGATCACCCGCTCCGGCGTCCACCGCTCCGGATCCTCCGCCGTGTCGAAGACCTGGAAGTCCAAGGGCTTTCCGGCGCCCGGGACTTGGTAGGGGGTGTCCCCGATGACCTCGAAGGACTGCGACAGGATGCCGTGGCGCTCGACGAACACCTCGAAGGCGCCGCGCAGAGCCGCGGTGTCGAGCGGTCCGGTGAGGCGGAACGGCTGGACCAGGTTGTAGGTGGTGTTGCCCGGGACGAGCTGGTCGTGGAACCAGAGGCGGGCCTGGGACGCGGTCAGGGGGGCCGGGGCCTCCGCGTGGTCGCGGGGGGTCGGCCCGGCCGCGGCGGCCGGTTCGCCGTCGGCGCCCAGTGCCCCGATCGCGGCCGCGATGGTCTCCAGGGTGGGGCTGTCGAAGATCACCCGGATGGGGATCTCGATGTCGAGGGCCTTGCGCAGGTGGAGCACGGTGCGCATGGCGGTCAGGGAGTCGCCGCCCAGCTCGAAGAAGTGGTCCTGCCGTCCGACGCGTTCCACCGCGAGCATGCCGGCCCAGACCTCGGCGATGACCTTCTCGATCTCCGTGCACGGCGCCTGGTAGCGGGCCGGCCCGGCCGGCTCGTCCGGCACCACCAGGGCCTGCCGGTCGACCTTGCCATTGGGGGTCAGCGGCAGTGCGCCGATGCCCAGCACGGTCTCGGGGACCATGTAGCCGGGCAGCTTGCCGCCGAGGAACGCGCGCAGGTCCGCCGGGATCGGTTCGCCCTCCTGGGGCACCACGAACGCGATCAGCCGTTTGGCTCCCTGCGGACGGCCGTGGACCACGGCCACCGCTCCGCGCACGGCGGGGTGCTGGAGCAGCGCCGCCTCGATCTCGCCGAGCTCGATCCGGTAGCCCTGGACCTTGACCTGGAAGTCCTCCCGGCCGAGGAACTCGATCTCGCCGCTCGGCAGGAACTGCCCCAAGTCGCCCGTGCGATAGAGGCGTTCACCCGTCTGCGGATGCCGTACGAAGCTCGCGGCGGTCTTCGTCCCGTCGCGCAGGTAGCCCTCGGCCAGGCCGGTGCCGCCGATGTAGAGCTGCCCGGGGACACCGGTGGGACGGGGTCGGAACGCCTCGTCGAAGACGTGGAACGTCTGGTTGCGCATCGGCCGGCCGTACGGGATGGACGGCCAGTCCGCCGGCACGTCCCCCACCGGGTGGAGGATGGACCAGATGGACGCCTCCGTGGCGCCGCCGAGGCTCACGATCTCCGGGGTGCCGAGGACCCGCCGGACGCGTTCCGGGAGGGTGACCGGGAACCAGTCACCGCTGAGCATGATCAGCCGCAGTGCCTCGCTGGTCACGCCCTTCACCGTCATGTGCTCGACCAGCAGCTCCATCAGCGCCGGTACGGAGTTCCACACGGTGACGCCGGCGGTTTCGGCCAGCTCCAGCCAGATCGCGGGGTCGCGGTGCGCGTCGGCGTCGGGGACGACGACGGCGCCGCCGACGGCCAGCGGGCCGAAGACGTCGTACACGGAGAGGTCGAAGCTCAGCGAGGACAGTGCCAGGGTGCGGTCCCGCTCGCCGATCGCGAACCGGTCGTTCACGTCGACGACGGTGTTGAGGGCGCCGCGGTGGCTGATCATCACACCCTTGGGCACACCGGTGGAACCGGAGGTGAAGATCACGTAGGCGAGGTCGCCGGGTTCGGCCGTCCGCGGGACGGGAGCGTCCGCGGCCGGTACGGCCGGCAACTCGTCCACGCGGAACACCGTGCCCTCGGCGCCCAGTGCGCCGACCATCCGGTCGGCGACCCGGGCCTGGGTCAGTACCGCCTTGACCTGGCCCTGGCCGAGCAGGAACCGGATCCGCTCCTCGGGCAGTTCCGCGTCCACCGGCAGGTACGCCGCGCCCGAGGCCAGGATCCCGAGGACCGCGGCGGACTGCTCCCAGCCCTTCTCCATCACCACGGCCACCAGGTCGTTCGGCCGCACCTCCAGCGCCGTCAGGCAGCCGGCGATCACCCGGGACCGCCCGGCGAGTTCGCCGTAGGTCAGCGTCCGGGTCCGCGTGATCAGGGCCGGGGCATCCGGTGTCCGGCCGGCCGACGCGAAGAACGGCTCGTGGAGCAGCCCGTGCGGCAGGTGGCCGGCGGTCAGGTTGTAGGTCTGCTGCATCTCCAGATCGGCGGCGGGAAGCAGGGACGGCAAGGACGCGTCCCACCGTGCTTCGTCGTCGGCGAGCCAGGCCAGCAGGCGCAGAGTGGCCCCGTGGATCGAGGCGACCAGCCCCGTCGGGAAGAGCTCGTCCACCGCGTCGATGTCCAGCACCAGCCGGCCGTCGGACTCGAAGACCTGGGCATCGATCCACACCTGCGGGGTCTGGGAGATGCTGAACACCTCCTCGCCGATCCCGGTGTCCTGGCCGTGGTCGAGGAAGAGACTGGTGAACACCGCCGGCATCGCCGCGTCGGGGCGGACCTTCCGCATCTCGCGCAGCACCCGGACACCGCTGAAGAGCCGGTGGTCGATGTCGGTCAGGAGCTGGTTGCGCACCGCGCGGGCGCGCTCGGCGAAGGAGTCCGTGCCGCAGGCGTCGACTTCGAGCAGCGTCACCGAGGTGAAGTCACCGACGACGGCGTCCACGCCCGGGTGCAGCGGCAGCCGGTTGGCCATGGGCAGGTTGAGCGTGAACCTGCGGTTGCGCGACCAGGTCGCCATGGCCTCGCTGTACGCGGCGATGAGCAGCGCGGTGGGGGTGATGCCACGGCCGGTGGCCGCCGCCTTGACCCGGTCCCACCGCTCCCTGTCCAGCGTTCCGCTGACCCGGCGGAACCGCGGCGCGTCGATGGTGCGCGGGTCGCGGGCGAGCGGCAGCTCGGGGGCGGGGGCGAACTCCGGCACGCGCTCGAGCCAGTACGCCTCCGCGCGCCGGTAGAGCTCGGTCTCCTCGAGGCTCGTCTCGGCCAGCACGTAGTCCCGGAAGGAGAGTTCGGGCTCGGGCAGTGCCATCTCCGGGTCGCGGTACAGCGCGGACAGTTCGCGCAGCAGCAGGTTCGAGCTGCGGGCATCGGTGATCAGGCCGTCGATGCTGTAGTGCAGACGGGTGCGGTCGCCGTCCAGGAGGGTGGCGCGGAGCTCGAACAGCGGCCAGTTCTCGGGGACGAAGACCTGGTGGGACATGGCGCCGCGGGTGGCCGCCAGGGCCTCCTCCACCTCCTGCGCCGGCAGGCCGCGGACGTCTTGGGTGGTGACCACGTACTCGGGGACCTCGGAGAGGATCTGCTGCTCGCCGCGCGGCAGCACGACGGCGCGGAGCATGCCGTGGCGCTGGATCAGGCGCCGGAACGCGCGCTCCAGCCGGGGCAGGTCCAGGCCCGTGGCCTCGAACTCCTCGTAGCCGTGCATACCGACGTTGCCGATGTCGAAGGCGCCGGTCCGGCCGATCCAGTAGGCCTGCTGCACGTCGGTCAGCGGGAAGGGCTCCGATGCGGCATCCGGGTCGGGCACGATGACCGGCAGCGGCTCCGACGGGGCTTCGCCCGTCGCGCCGCGGGCGGTGTCCACGGCGCGGGCCAGCCCGCGGATCGTGGGCCGGTCGATGAAGGTGCGGAGCGGGACGTCGACGCCGAGGAGGCCGCGGACCCGGGAGACGAGCTGGGTGGCGAGCAGCGAGTGCCCGCCCAGCTCGAAGAAGCCGTCCTCCGGGCCGATGGCGGAACCGCCGAGGAGGTCCGCGAAGATCGCGGCGATCTCCCGCTCGGTCGGGTCCGCGGGGGAGGGCGCCCCGGCGGACTCCGCTCCGGCGGCGGCCTCGGCAGCGGCGTCCCCGGCGGCGGTGGCCGAGGTCGCGACGGACCCGGCGGCGGTGGCCGAGGCCGCGACGGACCCGGTCGCGACGGACCCGGCATCCGGCGTCCCCGGCTTCGCCACGCCCTCGCTCCGGGATCCGTGGTCGGTAGGGGAAGCGAGCGGCGGGTCGATCCAGCAGTGCTCCCGCTCGAAGGGATAGGTGGGCAGGACCGTCCGGTACGGCAGGGGCCCGCCGGCCAGCGCCTCCCAGTCGATCGGGACGCCCTGGCACCACAGCTCGCCGACAGCCGTCAGCGGAGCGGACTCGTCGGCCCCGCTCGGCAGACAGGCGACCGCGTCGCACCCGGCCGCCCGGGCCAGCCGGGTCAGCACCTGTCCCGGACCGGCTTCGAGCACCGCGGCCCCGGTGTCGCGTACGGCGCCCAGGGCGTCGTCGAAGCGCACGGTGGAGCGGATCTGCCGGGCCCAGTACGCCGGGCTGACGGCCTGCTCGTCGGTGATCCAGTCCCCGGTGACGTTCGACAGGAACGGGATGCGCGGCGGCGAGAGCGTGATCCGCGCCGCCTCCGCCTCGAAGGCCGCGGCGGCGCCCTCCATCAGGCGCGAGTGGAAGGCGTGCGAGGTGCGCAGGCGCTTGGAGACCACCCCGCGCTCGGCGAGCCGGGCCTCGAAGCTCACGATGGCGTCGGCGGGACCGGCGACCACGCATTCGTGTGCGCCGTTGACGGCCGCGAGGTCCACTCCGTCCAGCAGCGGGAGGATCTCGCTCTCCGGCAGCGGTACGGCGGTCATCACACCGGCTGGTGCGTCCTGCATGAGCCGGCCGCGCGCGGCGACCAGGCACAGGGCGTCCTCCAGGGACATCACGCCCGAGAGGCAGGCGGCCACCAGCTCGCCGACGCTGTGCCCGAGCATGGCCACCGGGCGGACGCCCCACGACTCCCAGAGCCGGGCCAGCGCGTACTCCACGACGAAGAGCGCGGGCTGGGCGGTCGAGGTCCGGTGGATCGACGCGTCGTCCTCGGGCAGCGGACAACCGAGCCCGAGGACCGGCCGGACGTCGACGCCGGTCAGGGCGCGCAGCAGGGACGCCGCACGGTCGGCCTCCGCCCGGAACACCGGCTCCCTGCGGACCGTGTGCCCCATGCCCGCGTACTGGGCGCCCTGCCCGGGGAAGGCGAGGACCACGTCGCGGTCACCGGAGGTGCCCGCCGTGACATGGCGCACCGGGACCCCGGAGCCGAGTGCGTCGACCGCCCCGGCGGTGGTGCCGGCGACGACGAAGCCGCGGTACGGCAGCTGCCGGCGGCCCCGCTGCAGGGTGCGGGCCACTTCGCCGATGCGCTCGTGCGGGTGCGCCGCGAGGTGGTCGGCGAGGTTCCCGGCGGCCTTCCGCAGCGCGGTGGGCGTGGCGGCGGAGAGCGGCAGGACGTGTCCCGTACGGCCCTCCGCGGCGGCGGGGGCGCGTACGGGAGCCTCTTCGAGGACCACGTGCGCGTTGGTGCCGCCGATGCCGAACGAGCTGACGCCGGCGCGCAACCGCTCGCCCTCCCACGGAGTCAGGGCCGTATTGACGTGGAACGGGCCTTCGTCCAAGTTGAGTTGCGGGTTCGGCGCCGAGAAGTGCAGCGAGGGCGGCAGCTGCCGGGCCTTCAGCGAGAGAACGACCTTGATGAGACCGACCACGCCGGCCGCGGTGTCCAGGTGGCCGACGTTGGTCTTCACGGAGCCGAGGGCGCAGCCGCCGACCGGACCGTCGCCGAAGACGCTGTGGAGCGCGGCCACTTCGATGGGGTCGCCCAGGGGCGTGCCCGTGCCGTGCGCCTCGATGTAGGAGATGCTGGACGGCTCGACGTCGGCCACGGCGTAGGCCTCCGCGATCACATCGGCCTGGCCCTCGACGCTGGGAGCGGTGAAACCGACCTTGCGCGCACCGTCGTTGTTGACGGCGGAACCGCGGATCACCGCGTGGATGACGTCACCGTCGGCCAGGGCGTCCTCGAGGCGCTTGAGCACGACCACGGCGGCGCCGCTGCCGGCCACGGTCCCGTCCGCGGCCTCGTCGAACGCCCGGCACGTCCCGTCGGAGGACTTGATGCCGCCCTCCTCGTAGCGGTACCCCCGGCGCGGCGCGATCACGGTCGCGCCGCCGGCCAGGGCCACGTCGCACTCCCCGCTGCCCAGGGCCTGGCAGGCCATGTGGACCGCGACCAGGGAGGTCGAGCAGCCGGTCTGGACGCTGATGCTCGGACCGCGCAGGTCGAGCTTGTAGGAGACGCGCGTCGGCACGAAGTCCTTGTCGTTGCCGAGGGAGGTCTGGAACGCACCCACCCGGTCGATCAGGTCGCCGTTGGGAAGCAGGTTGTGGTGCAGGTAGCTGCTCTCGCCCACACCGGCGTAGACACCGGTGACCCGGTCCGCCTGGTCGCCGGGGCCGGACGGAAAGGCACCCGCGTGTTCCAGGGCCTCCCACGCGCACTCCAGCATGAGCCGGTGCTGCGGGTCGAGCATCTGGGCCTCGCGCCGGGAGAAGCCGAAGAAGGCCGTGTCGAAGCCCGCCGCGTCGTGCAGGACGCCGAGCCTGCGGACGTAGTCCGGGCGGACGAGGTCCTGCGGTGCGACGCCGGCCGCGAGGAGTTCCTCGTCGGTGAAGGTGCTGATCGACTCCACGCCGCCGCTCAGGTTGCGCCAGAAGGCGTCCGGGGTGTCGGCGCCGGGAACGCGCAGGGCCATGCCCACGACGGCGACCGCACCGGCGGGTGACCCTCCGTCGTCCGTGATCTTGTCTGTCATGCGTGTCTCCAAGGTTTCGTACGTCACCGCGCGGTCCTCCGCGGTGTCCGTGCGCGCAGCTGTGCCTTACGTGCGGCCGCCCGGTGGCGCCCCGCCTCGCCGGTGGTGGCAGGACGGGCCCCGTCGTCGGCGAGATGCCGGGACAGGCTCCGGACGGTGGGGAACCGGAACAGATCGCCCACGGGGATCTGCCGTCCGAGCCGTTCCGTCAGCCGGGCCTGCACCCGCAGCATGAGCAGCGAATGCCCCCCGGCTTCGAAGAAGTTGTCCTCCGCGCCCACCGCTTCGACCCCCAGCACCTCGGTCCAGACGTCGGCGACGAGCCGTTCCATCCCGCCCCTGGGCGGGATGCGCGCGGGGAGTCCGCCCCCGGTGCCGGGGTCCGGCAGGGCACGGCGGTCGATCTTGCCGCGCTCGCCCCGCGGCAGCCCGTCCATGAGGACGATCGCGGTGGGCACCATGTACTCCGGCAGCCTCGCCGCCAGGTGCTCGCGCAGGTCGGCGGCCGTGGCGGCGCCGGCGAGTGCGGCATATCCGGCCAGTGCGGGGCGGCCCGGTACGTCCTGGCGCAGCATCACCACCGCCTCGCGGACCTCCGGGTGGGCGTTCAGCGCGGCCTCGATCTCACCGAGCTCGATCCGGAAGCCGCGCAGTTTGACCTGGTCGTCTTCGCGGCCGAGGAACTCCAGCGTTCCGTCGACGGCGGCGCGGCACCGGTCGCCGGTGGCGTACATGCGCTCCCCGGGCAGCCCCCAGGGGTCCGGGAGGAACACCGCGGCCGTCCGGCCGGGGTCCCCGAAGTAGCCCTGGGACACGCCGGGGCCGGCGAGATGGAGGTCCCCGTGGACGCCGGGAGGAACCGGCCGGAGCAGCTCGTCCAGCACGTAGGCGCGCACGCCCGGGAGCGGCCTGCCGATCGGTACGGTCGCCCCGCCCGACATCTCCGGGGCGGGCTCGTGCAGGGTGGCCGTGATGGTCGTCTCCGTCGGGCCGTAGGCGTTGAGCCAGCGCACCCCGGGCGGGGCCGCGGCCTGCCATTCGGCGAGCCGGCCCGCGTCCACCCGCTCGCTGCCGACCACCACGAGCCGCAGGGCCGGGAAGCCGGTCACCGGGTGGCGGTCGAGCACGGACACCCACTCGTGCCAGTACGAGGCGGGCAGGTTGAGGACGCTCAGCCGTTCCTTCCGGGCCAGCTCCGTCAGCTCGGCGATGCCGGGCACCGGTCCGTCCGGGAGCAGGACCACCTGCCCGCCCCGGATCAGGGTGGCGAACAGCTCCTCGGCGGCCACGTCGAAGGCGAGGGAGGCGAACTGGAGGACCCGGTCGTCCGGACGCAGCCCGTACCGGTCGGCCACGGCCCGCAGCGTGTGGGCCAGGTTGGCCTGCGTGACGCACACGCCCTTGGGCGTTCCGGTCGTGCCGGAGGTGTAGAGCACGTAGGCCGTTGCCATCGGGTGGACGGTGCCGGCGGTCCGGTCCGGCGCCGGGCCGCCCGCCCGGAGCGCCTCCTCGACGGTGGTGAAGGGGACACCGCCGGTCTCCGGTACCCCGGCTGCCGCGGAGCCCAGGACCATCACGGCCCGGGAGTCGGCGAGCACGTGGCCGAGCCGGCGCTGCGGAGCCGCGGTGTCGACCGGGACATAGGCGGCGCCGGCCTTCATGACCCCCATGAGCGCCGCGGGCCAGTCCAGGCCGCGGTCCATGCGGACGACGACCGTGCTCCCCCGCGTCACCCCCCGGTCCAGCAGGTGGGCGCAGATCCGGTCCGAGCGGTCAGCCAGTTCGGCGTGGCTCACGGACCGGCCGCTCTGGCTGACCGCGGTCCGTCCGCCCCAGCGGCCGGAGGCCTCCGCGAGCAGCCCGAGCAGCGTGGCCGGAGCCGGCGAGGGGGCGCCGGCGGGCTTCTCCGGCCGGCTGCCCACCAGGGATGCCCGCTCGGCGGCGTCGAGCACCGACACCTCCGCGAGCCGGGTGTCGGGCGCCGTGAGGACGGTCTCCAGCAAGGTGGTGAACCGTCCCGCGAACCGCTCGACGCTCTCGCGGTCGAACAGGTCGACGTCGTACTCGATCGTGCCGCGGAGCGCCCCGTCCTCGAGGGTGGACTCCTCCCAGACCAGGGTGAGGTCGAACTTCGCGACCGGGTTGGCCGGCTCGTGCACGGCCACCGTCAGATCCGGCGCGACGCGCATCCGCTCGGGCACGTTCTGCATGGCCATCATCACCTGGAACAGGGGGGTCCGGCTCGGATCGCGGGGCGGCCGGACGGCCTCCACCACCTGCTCGAACGGCAGGTCCTGGTGCTCGAAGGCGCCCAACGCGCCCTCCCGTACGGTCCCGAGGAACTCCGCGAAGGTCTGCCGCTCGTCCCAGCGCGATCGCAGCACCAGCGTGTTCACGAAGTAGCCGACCACGTCTTCGAGTTCGGGCCGGGAACGGCCGGACGCCGGGGTGCCGACACTGACGTCCCGGACCCCCGCGTACCGGCCGAGCAGGAGCGAGAGGACGGCGATCAGGGTCATGAAGCGGGTCGCGCCGAGGGCCCGGCTCACCTCGCCGAGGCGGGCGGTCAGTTCGGCCGGCAGCCGTACCGCGACGGTGTCCCCGATGTGCCGGGGGGAGGCAGGGCGCGGGCGGTCGGTGGGAAGGTCGAGGACGGGCCGCGCGCCGGCCAGGCAGGCGCGCCAGTAGCCCCGTTGCTCCTCGCGGAGCGGACCGTCGAGGAGCGCGCGCTGCCAGACGGCGTAGTCCGGGTACTGGACGGGGAGCGGGGACAGTGCGGGTTCGCTCCCGTCGCCGAGCGCGGCCCGGTAGAGCGCTCCGAGGTCGCGGAGGAGCACCCCGACGGACCCGCCGTCGATGACGGCGTGGTGCGCGGTCATCAGCAGGACGGACCGCCGCTCCTCGACGCGCAGGAGGCGGAGGCGGACGAGCGGGCCGCCGAGGAGCTCGAACGGCCCTACGGATTCCTCCCGTACGCGCCCGGCGACCGTCCGGGTCCGCTCGGCCGCGGGCACGTGCCGCAGGTCCTCCGTGGTCAGCTCGATGCCGTCGCCGTCGTCCGTCACCTGGACCGGCTCGCCGTACGAGGTCTCCACCAGCCGGGTGCGCAGCGCCGCATGGCGCCGGAGCAGCTCCCGCAGGGCCGAGCGCAGGGCCGCCGGATCGAGGGGGCCCGTGAAGGTCAGGGCGAGGGGGACGTTGTACAGCGGGCTGCCGGGAGCCAGCCGGTCGAGGAACCAGAGCCGCTGCTGGGCGTAGGAGAGCGGCTGGGGCCCGCTACCCACCGGCAGGATCGGCAGGTGTGCCCCGGCGGAGCCGGCCGCCGCGGCGCGGCGCGCGAACCCCGACACGGTGGGCGCCGCGAACAGGTCCCGCAGGCCGAGCACCACCCCGAGTTCCCCGGCGACGCGGGCGACGGTCTGGGAGGCCAGCAGCGAGTTCCCGCCGAGCGCGAAGAAGTCGTCGTCGGCGCAGATGTCCTCGGGCCCCAGCAGCTCCGACCAGACCCGGGCGACCAGCTTCTCCGTCGCTCCCCGGGGCGGGACGCCGGACCCGGAGAGGGCGCCGTCCGCTGCGGCAGGCTCGGGCAGCGCCTTCAGGTCCGCCTTGCCGTTCGGCGTCATCGGCAGCTCGTCGAGGGTCACGTACCAGGTGGGAACCATCGCGGCCGACAGCCGTTCCGCGAGGAAGGACCGCAGCGCGTGCGGTTCGGCCCGCTTGCCGTCGGCCAGGACGAGGTACGCGGCCAGGGCCGTCCGCTCGCCCTCGCCCTTCACGGCGACCACCGCTTCACGCACGCCCGGGCAGCTGTGGAGCACGTTCGCTATCTCGTCCGGCTCGATGCGTACGCCGCGGATCTTCACCTGGCCGTCGGCGCGGCCCAGGTACTCCAGCTCGCCGTCCTCCCGCCACCGGGCGATGTCTCCCGTGCGGTAGAGGCGCTCGCCGTCGCCGAACGGGCTCGGTACGAAGCGCTCGGCCGTCATGCCGGGGCGGCCGGTGTAGCCGCGGGCCAGACCGGCCCCGCCGATGTGGAGCTCGCCGGGGACGCCGACGCCGGTCTCCCTGCCGTGGCGGTCGAGCACGTGCAGGACGGTGCCGGTGATGGGGCGGCCGATGGGGACCCGGCCATCCGTCGTCGGGGTCGCGATGTCGTGCCGGCTCGCGATGGTGGTGCCCTCGGTCGGGCCGTAGGCGTTCACCAGCCGGACCCCGGGAGCGGCCGCCCGTACGGCGTTCACCCGCCGGGCGTCCGCGGCCTCGCCGCCGAAGAAGAGGGTGCGCAGGGGCGCGAACATGGCCGGGTCGGCGTCGGCGCACCGGTGGAACACGGCCGTGGTGAGCAGCATCGTGGTGATGCCGTCGGCGGCGATGCGCGCACGCAGCGCGGCCGGGTCGAGGACCTCGTACTTGGGCACGCCCACCAGGCGGGCGCCGTTCAGGAGCGCCCCCCAGATCTCGAACGTGGCGGCGTCGAAGGAGGTGTTGGCCACCTGGGCCACCACGTCGGACGGGCTCCAGCCGAGGTAGTCGGTGTCGCACACCAGGCGCACGATCCCGCGGTGGGTGATCGCCACACCCTTGGGCAGGCCGGTCGACCCGGAGGTGTAGAGGACGCAGGCCTGCTGCTCGGGGTGGGGCGGCCGGAGACCGGCCGGTGCGGCGGGCAGGGCCGAGAGGTCACCGATCCGCAGGACGGGCACCTCGGTCACGAAGGTGAGGTCGCGGTCGGCGAGGACCAGGCGTGCCCCGCTGTCCGCCACCATGTGGGCCAGCCGCGCGTCCGGGTGGCCCGCGTCCAGCGGCAGGTACGCCCCGCCGGCCAGCACGACCGCGAGCATGGCGACGACCAGGGCCGAGGACTGCTCCACGGCCAGGCCGACGACGCTCTCCTCCCGTACGCCGCGTCCCCGCAGCACGCCCGCCATCTGCTCGGCGCGGCGCCGGAGTTCGCCGTAGGTCAGCACCTGGTCCGGGAAGTCCAGCGCCACCGCGTTCGGCGTGGTGAGGGCGATTTCCAGGAAGGCCTCGACCGCACTCGCCGCGGAGTTCCGCGCCGGTTCCGTCCCCCAGGCGGCCAGGAGTGCCCGCTCCTCGGCGCCGGTGTGCACGAGCTCGCGGAGGGCGGATTCCGGTGCGGCGAGGGCCGATTCCAGCAGGGCCGTGAAGTGGCCCGCGAACCGCTCCACCGTGGCACGGTCGAAGAGGTCGGCGTCGTACGCGAACTCACCGCGCAGCGCTCCGGTTTCGGGCGCGCTCTCGTCCCAGAGCAGGGCGAGGTCCACGGGGACGGCGGGACGGGAGTCCCGCGCGGCCGTCACCGTCCTGAACAGCGGCGTTCGGCCGGCGTCACCGGCCGGCCGGATCGCTGCCAGAACCTGCTCGAAGGGCACGTCCTGGTGTGCGAGGTCCGCAAGGATTCCGTCCCGCACCAGCGCGAGGAACGCGGCGAAGCTCATCGCCTCGTCCCAGCGCGACCGCAGGGCAAGGGTGTTGCCCGGGTCGCTCTGCGCGGGGATGCCGACGCAGACGTCGGTGGCTCCGGCGTACCGGCCGAGCATCAGTTGGAACACGGCCGTCAGCACCGTGGACCGGGTGGTCCGGTGGGCGCCGGCGATCCGGTCCAGCCGCTCGGCGGTCGGGCTGCCGAGCACGATCGGTACGGAGCCTGCGGCGGTACGCCGTACAGGGGGCCGCATCCGGTCGGTGGGCAGCCCGGACGAAGAGGGCGTGTCTTCGAGCCGGTCCCGCCAGTATGCGAGGTCCGCCACGTGGGGGTTCTCCTTCGGAGGGCATGGCTCACCGGCGGTGGGACGGGGCGGGCCCGTCCGACCGCTGCGTTGAGCGGGATTTCTCAGTGGGAGCCGACGGGGCTCGGCTCGGCCGAGTCGTCCGACGGCGTCTGCGGATGCCGCATCCGGCGCACCGGGGAGAGGAGCAGGAGCACCGCGGGCACGAAGAGGCCGGCGGCCGAGATCACGAGGGCCTCGCGCAGCCCGAGGGCGCTGGCCAGGGCTCCGCCCATCAGGGAGCCCAGGGCGAGGGTTCCCCAGGAGATCGAACGCACCGTGGCGTTCACCCGGCCCTGGAGGTGGTCGGGAGTGATCGACTGACGGAAGCTGATGACCGTCACGTCGAACACGGGGATGCCGAAGAACCCGATGAAGGTGGCAGCACCCGCGAGGACGACGGAACCGGTGGTGTTCCCGTCCACGAGGGACAGCAGGAGGAATCCGACGCCGGGCAGGGCCAGCGCGGACACCAGGGTCGGGCCGAGGCCCAGCCAGTCGTTGAACCGTTCGGACAGCAGGGCGCCCGCGAGTCCACCCAGGCTGCCGACCGCGACGATCAGGCCGACGGCCGTGGAGCCGATCCCGGCCTCACGGATGAGGAAGAGGAAGTAGAGGGCCATCACCGAGCTGAAGAACAGGCTGAGGAAGAAGACCGCGAAGGTGCACCAGCGGAGCAGCGTGCTCCGGGCGACGACGGCGAAGCCTTCGCGCAGCGAGGCTCCGATGGACGGCTTCTCCTCGGCGTCCCCCTCCTTCTGGGGGGCGGCGTCGGCCGGCATCCCGATCAGGGCGAGGGCGGAGACCAGGTAGCTGACGGCGTCGATGGCGATCACCGCGGGCGCACTGATCACGCTGATCAGACCGCCGGCGATGCCGGGGCCCGCGACCTCCGCGGCCGAGGCGGAGGCCTGCAGCTTGCTGTTGGCCTCCATCAGCCGTTCGCGTTCGACGAATCCCGGAAGATAGGACATGTAGGCGATCTCGAAGAATACCGTCATGACACCCACCAGGAATGTCACGAGCAGGAGTTGAGAGATCGTCAGGATGTCGAGCGCATAGGCCACGGGAATCCAGGCAAGTGCGAAGAACCTGATCAGATTCGCAAGGATGAGAATCGGCCGCCGGGCTCGGCGGTCCACCAGAACACCGACGAAGAGGCCGAAGAGCAGGAACGGCAGCGTTTCGAGCGCGCTCAGCAGTCCCGCTTGCATGGGCGTCGCCTCAAGGGTGACCACCGCGGTGAGGGGCAATGCGACGTACGTCACCTGCGTGCCCAGGAAGGAGATCGACTGGCTCGACCAGAAGAGGGCGAATGCCCTGTTCCGGAAGATTGATCCAGTGTGGCCGGTTACCCCCACGGGGAACCTCCGGATTCGATGGGAGAAGGGGTGGAATTCCGCCCCCGCGATGCGAAGTGCGCCACGAGGCTGAGCGGCCGCATGTCCGTCCACTCCGCGGTGACGAAGTCGATGCAGGCGGCGCGGTCGGCCGCACCGTGGGTGACCGTCCAGCCGGCGGGGACCTGCGCGCATTCGGGCCACAGTGCGTACTGGCCTTCGAGGTTGACCACCACGAAGAAGCGGTCATGGGGTTCGTTGAGCGGATTCGACATCGCACCTCTTTGCTGCCTGAGACTGTTCTCGTTCGCCCGCTGCCGTACGGCGTCGCACTCGGGTGGTCCGAGTGGAGCCGGCGGGGCTCAGTCCCAGGCCCAGTTGTCGGTGTTGCCGTGCGACAGCGTTCCCGTGGCCGGCTGCTCGCCGACCGACTGGGTGGCGTGGGTGGTGACTTCGGAGGCGTCCGCCTGCGCGGTGGAAATCGATGGAATGGCGAGGAGCACGGAAAGCAGTGCTGCCCGGGAAACCCACGTCGTACATCGGTTCATTCTCGCCTCGCTGGTTTCGGCCGCAATCGAGCGGCATGTCTGAACTGGTCGGGAAGAGGCCGGGGAGTTCCCACCCGGCGGTCCGTTCCACTGTGAGGAAGGCGTCCCCCCGGCTGCCTGGATCAATCCTGGCTCCACCGAAACTCGATGTCAGCCCCTGCCGCTGGCCTCAGTAGGTCATGGCAACCATGTGCCATCTCCACCGGAACTGTTCGCCCCGTTATCCGGAATGGCCAATTCCCTTGTCGCCCAGACACCGAGGTACAGATCGCAGGCACAGGACACAAGTCGCCAGTCGGTCAGTCGGGTGAGCGCGAGCCAGGAGGTCCAGGCGGCGAGCGTCAGCCGCTCGGCCTGCCTCAGATCGGTGGCCACGACGAAGGTCATGGCCACGACGTAGGGCGGCGTGAGGACCGCCGCGATGTGCTCGATCCCGGGCTGCGGGTCGTCGCGCTGGAGCCGGCCGGCCACGGCCTCCCAGGATTGCCGCCCCGGGGACGAGGGATGTTCGGCCGGTTGCAGAACGACCTTGATGGCATACACGCAGTCACCGTAGGGGCGGGTACGGCGACCGGGACGGGTGTTCGGCGGGCCGCCTGGTGCCATGACACCGAGCGGCCAGTGGGAGAGGAGACCCGATCGGGGGACCCCGTACTCGATCATGGCCATAGGTATGCTGTCCGCAACGCACCGGGGGAGACCCCTACCGAGGCGAGCACGGGGGGCTGAAGTGCTGGAAAGCGTCGGTCTGCAGGCGCAGGATCACGATGTCTACCGGATGCTTCTCCTGCATCCGAGCTGGGGGATCCGCGACATCGAGGCCAATCTCGGCCTGGCCGGGGACGAGGTGCGCTCCTCCCTCGACCGGCTGACCAAGCTGTCCCTGCTGCGCTCGTCGACCGAGGTCGAGCGCTTCGTTCCGGCCAGTCCCGAGGTGGGACTGGCACCGCTGCTCCAGGGCGTCGAGGCCGAACTCGACGAACGGCGCGCCAAGCTCTCCCGCGACCGGGCCATCCTGGCCTCGCTCACGTCGGAGTATGCCTCCATCCGGGCCCAGGCGGGCGCCGAGGGCGTGGAGCGCGTCGCCGGCGTGGAGGGCGTGCGGAGCCGGCTGACGGAGCTGTCCCGGCAGGCCGTCACGGAGGTCCGGGCCTTCATGCCCGGAGGCGCCCTGAGCCCCGCCGCGCTGGAGGCGTGCCGCCCGCTGGACGAGCACAACCTGGGCCGCGGCGTGCGCATGCAGACCGTCTATCTGGACAGCGTGCGCAACGACAACGCCACGGCGGACTACGCCGCCTGGTTCACCTCTCGGGGCGGCCAGTCCCGAACGGTGCCGTCCCTCCCCATGCGGCTGATCCTCTGCGACCGCTCCATCGCCGTCCTCCCCGTGAGCCAGGACGTCAGCCGCGAGGGCGCCTTCGTCATCCACCTCAAGAGCGTGGTCACAGCCCTCAACGAACTCTTCGACCTCATCTGGGAACGCGCGGCCCCCCTGGGTGACACGCCGGCCCCCGAGTGCGAAGGCCCCAGCGAGCGGGACCTTGCGCTGCTGAAGATGCTGGAGGACGGCCTCACCGACGAATGCATCGCGCGCAAACTGGGCGTCTCCATCCGCACGGTCCGCCGCCTGATGGCGGACATCCTGAAACGGCTGAACGCCCAGAGCCGCTTCCAGGCCGGCATGGAAGCGGTCCGCCTGGGCTGGCTCTGACCCCTCCCGGCACCTGGTTCGGGGGGCATCCGCCGGAGGATCGAGACCGAGCGGTCGGGCCGATCATGGAATCTGCTGCCATGCTGAAGTCCCGCGGATCCAGCCGATTCACCGCACAGCGCACGGCGGTTCCCGCATCGTCGGGCCGTGGAGCTGCTGGCGGCGGGTCATACCGATCCGGCGGTCGCCGCGGTGTCGCTGGCCGCAGTGACGCTCGCGACGCGGTGGTCTTCTCCGGGACCACCGAGGCGGTGTCGGCGCTCGGGTCGAGGCTGATGGCCGAGCGCGTCAAGACCAGCAGGCTGCGGGTGAGCCACGCGTCGCGATCTGGAGCTGTCGGCGTTCGTATTGTTCTCGTCCGCCGCGCCGTTGCTCGGCGGACAAGGACAGGGCGACTACGCCGCCGCGAACAGCATGCTGGACGCGCCGGCACGCGTACGGCGCGGCGCGGGCCTGCCCGCACACTCGCTGGCCTGGGGACTGTGGACCGTGGGCATGGCGGGGATGCTCTCCGGGGACGGCGCCGAGCAGTACGCCCGCCAGATCCGGGCCAGGCTGGGCCTGATCCCGATCGACCCGGAGTCGGGGATGGCGCTGTTCGACAGCGCACTCGCGACCGACCGGGCGACACTGGCCACGGCACTGCTGGACACGACGGCGCTCACCGCCCTGGCGCGCGGTGGCACGCTGCCGGCGGTACTGCGCGGCATGATCCGGATTCCCCCGGCCGCCGCGAGTGCCGATGTCAGCCTGGTGCGGCAGCTGGCCGCACTGCCCGAGCCCGAGGCCGACCGCGACGGTGTGATCGTCCGAGAGGCGCGCAACGTCGCCGCGGCGGTCCTCGGCCACCTGTCCGGCGACGCGATCGACCCGCACGCGCCGTTCACCGAACTCGGTTTCGACTCCCTCGGGGCCATCGAATTCCGTAACCGGCTCGCACAGTTGACCGAGCTGACGCTGCCGTCGACGCTGATCTTCGACCACCCGACCGCCACCGATGTGGCGAAGCTGGTGCTGTCGCTGATCGAGGAATCCGACACCGGGGTGGGGGAGCAGGTACCCGCCGGCGTGCGCGGCACGATCACCGACCTGGTGTCGGCGGCGCACGGACGCGGTGAGCTGGCAGAGGCGATGCCCCTGCTGATCGCGAGCTCGGCTCTGATGACCACCTACCCCGCCGACGAGGCCGCCGCACGGCGCCCGGCCGCGCAGCTCCTGGCCCGCGGCGATCGAGAGCCTGGCCGCGGCCGTCGCGTCGGAACGCGGGCGAGGCCCGGTGGCGCTCATCGGCTATTCGATCGGTGGTGCGCTCGCCCATGCGATCGCCCGGCGGCTCGAAGACGACGGCGTCGAGCTCGTGGGCGTCGCGATGATCGACACCTATTCCCCGGAAGACCCCGAACTCAAGCGACTGGTGCTCACCGACGCACTGGGGCAGATCCTGTCCCGGGACAACGCGCTGACTCCCGTCGACGACCATGGCCTGGTCGCCTTGGGCGGCTACGTGAGGATCTACCCCGAACGCGAGGCCAAGCCGATCGCCGCGCCGACGCTGAATCTGCGGGCCACCGTGAGGCTGAGCTCCGCACGCGTGCACCGAGCATTCGACGGTCGCGGGACGCGGTGCGACCGCTCACTGGAGGGCATGAAATCCCCTGACTCGCAAATCCGTCAGGGGCATAAAAGCGGTCGGTCTGCAAATCCGGCGGAGGGCATATATTCCGTTCGATCGCAACGGTCCTGGCGAGGAAATCGGAGCTTGACAGTGCCCTAGCGTTTACTTATGGTCCAGTCGTTCACGTTCCTGCCGGTCGATATCCGAAGGTGTTCATGACTGCGTCTCCAACGTTGCCCAAGCCCAGGCAGCAGTTGATTCTCGCCATTCTCATGCTGTGTTCGCTGCTAATTTGGCTGGACAATACCGTCCTGAGTGCCGCGCTGGAGACCCTTTCGGACCCGGTTCGTGGACTGGGGGCTAATCCCGGTCAACTGCAATGGGCGACCGGTTCGTACACCCTGGCCTTCGCCACATTGATGTTCACCGCAGGGGCATTGGGGGACCGGTTCGGGCATCGGACCGTGTTTTCCAGTGGATTGGTGATCTTTGCGGGGTCCTCGCTGTGGGCTGCGTACGCAAGCGATGCGGGCCAGCTGATTGCGGCCCGAGCCGTGATGGGCATGGGCAGCGCGTTGATCACGCCCGCCATGATGGCCATCCTCATGTGGACTTTCACCGGCCCCGCACGGGCTGCCGCCATCGGCATTTTCTCGACGTCGGCCGGTGTCGGAATGGCTGCCGGCCCGGTACTGGCAGGGTTCCTCCTGGATCATTTCTGGTGGGGCTCGGTCTTCCTGATCAATGTCCCGGTCGCGGCATTGGCGTTGATCGGGCTCGTCGTGCTGGTTCCTAATTTCCGCAGCCCCATTCTGCGGCCCATGGACCCCGCAGGAATGTTGCTGTCGATCAGTGGCCTCGTGGCATTGGCCTACGGGCTGATCCGGGCGGGGCAGGTGACGGTGTGGACTCGTACCGACGTCTGGGCGCCGATCGTTGCCGGTCTGATTCTGCTGGTTGTTTTCGTGCTCGTCGAACTGCGTGTCAAGGCGCCCAGCTTCAACCCGCGACTGTTCGCGCAACGTGCGTTCAGCGGCGGCAATGCGGCGCTCGGACTTCTGCTCTTCGGCGTGGCCGCGATCACCTTCTACAACGCGTTCTACCTGCAAGGCGCGCTCGGGTTTTCGCCGACGAAGGCAGGTTTGGCCAATATCCCGACCGCGGCCGGCGCGCTCGCGGGGGCGCCTCTCGCCTCGCGCCTGGTGCGCCGCCTGCCGCTCCGCCTCGTCACCGTGCCGGCGATCACCGTGGGCGCGCTGACCATGGGCGGGTACGGGTTCCTCGGACTCCAGACTCCCTTCATCTGGATCGAGATCCTGCTGTTGATACAGGGTCTGGCGATCGGCATGGTGATCGGCCCCGTAACAGCCGCACTGATCAGCGACCTGCCGTTGGAACAGGCCGGTGCGGGATCGGCCGTCACCAACACCGTGCGGCAAACCGGCAGTGTGATCGGAATCGCGGTGGGCGGCACGATCCTGTCGATCATGTACCGACGGGCGATCGAACCTTCGCTGGAGGGCGTACCCGGCCCGCTGCGGGAACAGGCGCGAGTCTCCGCCGAACAGGCCCGCCACATCGCCACCACCACGCACCGGCCCGCTCTTGCCGAAGCCGCTGACCATGCGTTCATCCATGCCATGCACGTCGGCGCAGGCTGGATCGCGGCCATCGCACTCCTCGGAGCGGTTGTGCTGCTGATCACCTTGCCCGCTGCCGGAAAGAAGACGGGTCCGACAGCGGAGCCGGACCACGAAGAGACCCGCAGCTCCGCGGCAGCGGCACATCCGACCAAGGAGCCCTCTGTTGCCCAAGAACAGTGATTCCACCGCGCGCGCCGTTGAATCGGAGCGGGAGTATGTGTCCTCTCTGTACGAGTTGCTCGCCGACCGGATTTCCGAGGCGCGAGCACACCGATCGGGTGTGCTGAAGGCACCGGCGGAAAGCGCCGGCGAGACGTACGAAAGAGAAATCACCGCCGAGCGTCTGGCCAAGGAAATCGGCCGGCTGGAGGGCGCCGAAAAGGGGCTGGTCTTCGGGCGCGTCGACTGGACGGACGGCACGGCCCTGCGCATCGGGCGGATCGGACTGCATACGGAGGAGGACGACCTGCCTCTGCTCGTGGACTGGCGCGCGAACGCGGCGCGGCCCTTCTACGAGGCGACACCGGTCCACCCCGATGGGCCTGCGCCGGCGCCGGCACCTGCGCCTCGAGGAGCGCACGGTCATCTCGGTGAGCGACGAACTGCTGGACGGGACCGCCCCGACCGACGAGGACGTCGTGGGGGACGGCCCGTTGACCGAGGCCCTGTCGGCACGGCGTACGGGCAGGATGCACGCGGCCGTCGCGACGCTCCAGACCGAACAGGACGAGATCGTCCGCTCCGCCCACCGCGGGGTGACCGTGGTGCAGGGCGGGCCCGGCACCGGCAAGACGGTGGTCGCCCTGCACCGGGCGGCCTACGTCCTGTACGCGTTTCCGCGCGCCGCGGAGGAGGGTGTCCTGGTGGTGGGTCCGAACGCCCGGTTCCTCGACTACATCTCCCAGGTCCTTCCCTCGCTCGGAGAGAACGACGTCGTTCTGGCGACCTGCCAGGAACTGGCCGGAATGTCCACGGACACGGTGGACCCGTTCGATACGGCGCGGCTCAAGGGCAGTTCCGATCTCGCGGACGCCTTGGCCGGTTTGCTGCGCGTCCACCAGGCCCCCGCCGGTGACTTCACCGTACGGGTCGGACAGGAACCGGTTCGCCTCTCCGGCGAGGAAGTGGCCGCGGCCCGCGACGCCGCCGTGGCAGCCGTATCGGGACACAACCCCGCGCGCCAGGTGTTCAAGGAGCTCTTGGTCGACGCCGTCACCGACGCGATGCAACGGGACATGGGCGACCTCCTGGAGCAGATCGACGCCGATACCGAAAGAATGACGGGCCTCAACCTCGACCGGTTCACGGGAGCCGCCCAGCGCCGTGTCGAAGGTGCGCCCGACGCCGGTCCGGTCCACGAGCTGGACCTGGACGCCATCCGAGCCGATCTCCTCGACGACGCCGGTGTCGAAGGAGCGGTCGAGGCGTTGTGGCCGCGGCTCGTACCCGGTGACCTCGTGAAGGCGCTCCTGACGAACGCCGGCGCTCTCGCCGAGCACCTGCCCCGCCTGACCTCGCAGGAGCGGTCCCTTCTGCTGCGCGGTCAGGACGATCCGTGGACCGATGCCGACGTGCCGTTGCTGGACGAGGCGGCGAGCCTCGTCGACGGCCTCCCCGAGCGGACGTACGGGCACGTCGTCGTCGACGAAGCGCAGGAACTGACCTCGATGCAGTGGCGGATGATCGTGCGCCGCTGCCCGGCGAGGGCGATGACGCTGGTGGGTGACTTCGCCCAGGCCGGCCCGGTCGCGACAGCACGCGACTGGAAGGAGGCACTGAGCCCCCACGTCGGACCGCGGTTCAAACTGCACAACCTGACCGTCAGCTACCGCACCACGCAGGAAATCCTGGAAAGCGTCCGGGACCTGCTCACGCGGATCGCTCCGGATCAGAAGCCCACACGGTCACTGCGAAGCGGTGAGAGCCCTCGCACCGTGACCACGCCTCCGGACGGGCTGGTCACCGCCGTCGTATCGGAACTCCGCGCCCAGAGCGCCGCGCACCCGGGCGAGCTTCTGGGAGTGATCTGCGCCGACACCAGGGTGAGCGAGCTGACGGCCGAGGGCGTCGCCCACCACGCACGCATCGTGCCGGCGTCCGAAGCGCGCGGCCTGGAATTCGACGGGGTCGTCGTCATGAGCCCCGAGGAAATCATCACGACCCGCCCAGGTGGGGAAAGAGACTTGTACGTAGCCCTGACCCGGGCCACCAAGCGCCTCTGCACCATCACCGTCCAGCCCGCCTGACGACACTCGGCGCCCGCGTCCTCGCCGCGGGCGCCACTCGGTCGCCACACGGCCGCTCATACGGTGAGGGCGAGATCGTGCATGAGGGAGATGCCGAGCAGGGCGTGGTGGAATCCGTCGCCGTTGAGGCGGCAGTCGCGGAGGATCCGCCAGGTTTTCATGCGGGCGAGGAGGTGGGCGACGCGGGTGGGTGCCTGCTTGTGCAACTCGTCGCGGGTCTGTTTCGGGGCGGGCCGTTGTTCGCCTTCGCGCCGGTGGTGCGGCAGGACGAGTCCGGTGCCCGGGCCCGGGTGGCCGCCGTCGGCGACGGCCGTGGCCGTGCCGGCAGAGACTGCGGCGCCGGACTCCTGCGATGCCTTGTAGCCGTCGCGGATTCCGGCGTGGGGCCGGCCGACCACGATGACCAGGCGGGTGTCGGCGTCGATGACGACCTGATGGCTGGAGGAGGATCGGCAGTTCTTCGACCGGGCGGCGGTGGTGTGGTCGCGGGCAGGGACCAGGGCGCCGTCCACGATGAGCACGGTCTCCTTGGCGAACCGTTTGCGGGGCTGGAGCGCGAGCATCGGCCCGAGGTGGTCGATGATGCGGTCCGCGGCCGACTTGGACACCCCGAACAGCGGCGCGATCTGGCGCATGGTCAGGTTGGTGCGCCAGTAGGCCGCGACCAGCAGCGCACGGTCCGCCAGTGGAAGGCTCCACGGCCGGCCCTTGCGGACCGCGTCCGCGCCGCGCCTCACCCGGATCGCCAGGCGGCGGCGGTCGTCGTAGACGAATGACTTGCCACGTGGACGCCGCGGGCAGGCTCGCCGCCCGCACCGACGCGCTCGGTGCCGTGCAGGGCGTCGGGGATGGCCTCGGTGTCGACCTCGCCCTTCGGACCATCTCGGTCGAGCGTGACCAGCTCGGCCAGGTGACAAACAAGGATGTCGACGGCGAGGTCACGATCTACGCGTACGACAGGGCGGGACGCCTGCTCGAGGCAGCCGGACCGGCCGCCGAGCTGCGGTACCAGTACGACCGTCGCGGACTCGCCAAGACCGAACTGGTTGACGGCCGCCCCATAACCTACGCGTACACGCCCTGGGCCCGCCGTACGTGCCGCACCACACCCACCGGCCATGCCACCTCCTATGCCTACGGTGCCGACGGACAGCCCCACCGGCTCACGACCGGCGGCCGGCCCGTCGAGTTCACCCACGACGCCGCCGGCCGCGAACTGGCCCGGGTCACCGCCGTCCACGCTCAGGGCTGGACGGAGCGCTACGCCTACAACGCCGCCGGCAACCAGACCTCGGCATCCTGGCCGTCCGGCCACCCCGGCGGCGAAGCCACCGGTTCACGTGCCTACGCCGGCACCCGCCTCAACCGCGCCGGAGACGTCCGATTCGAGTACGACGCCCTCGGCCGGGTCACCCTGCGACAGAAGACCCGGCTCTCCCGGAAGCCGGACACCTGGCGTTACGCGTGGGACACGGAGAACCGGCTCACCTCCGTCACCACCCCTGACGGCACCCGCTGGAGGTACCGGTACACCCTGCTCGGCCGCCGCACCGCGAAGCAGCGCCTGGCGCCCGACGGCGAGAGCGTGGTGGAGGAGGTCCGGTTCACCTGGGACGGCCTGACCCTGTGCGAACAGACCACGCTCCAGCCGGACCAGCCGAACACGGTCGCCCTCACATGGGACCACCGCGGGGATGTCCCCCTGGCGCAGACCGAGCGCATCCACCTACACCCGCTCCGCTTCCCGGGCCAGTACTACGACCCCAAGACCGGCCTCCACTACAACTACTTCCGGCACTACGACCCCGAGACCGGCCGCCACACCTCCCCCGGACCCCTTGGGCCTGGCTCCCGCGCCGAACCCCGTAGCCAACCCGAACACCGCTTCGCGACCCGCTTGGCCTCATGCCCACTTACACGAAGGGGTGGTTAAGGGCAGGATTCCTGCCAAGAACGGCTACATGGCTCCCGCAGAGCAGAGCAGAGCAGGTCAGATGAGGTGGCACGCACATGAAACTCACCATCGGCGACGAATGGACCGCGACGGTGACGGGCGATCCGCTGACCATCACCCCGCGTTTCGACTTCTGGGACCTCAAGGTGTCCATCGCGACGTACGCGAACGTCGAGGAACGTGGCCAATTCCTCCTGGACACCTTCGGGAGCCATCCGTATCTGTGGGACACGCCCGACGAACTCCACTTCGATCCGGCCAGCCGGAACCTGGTCGGGGCCGAGTTCCAGATCGCCGTCGGGTCCGCTGACGCCGAGGACTGGGCGCGTGTTCCCGCAACACCTCTCGTCCGCCCGGGTGGTTTGCGTGCGGACGAAGCCCGGGACTTCAGTCTGGAAGTGACCACGGAACTGTGCCGCGCACCCGCGGACAGCGAGCTGACCTGTCTGCGCGACCTCGAGGTCCTCGACGAGCCGCTGGAGGCCCGGATCGGCATCGCACCCGACGTGGCGCTCCTGGTCCAGCACGGGACCGTCGTCGGTTGGAGCCTCACGGATTCCGCGCGGTACTTGACCACGGGCTTCGCCGTTCCCGACGAGGCTCCTCCCGCCCCTGCCACCCGGCTCCTGCTCGCCGAATGTCTGGACCTCCTCACCACGCCGCTGCTCGACGAGGTGAGGCGTCGGGACCCGGCCGCCCTGGCCGGCCTCCGGGAGCTCGACCACCGTCTGCGTGACCAGCGCGAGGACCGCCACCGCATCGACGCCCTGACAGTGAAGATCGCCGACTTGGTGGCGGACTACGGGCACCGGTGACGGTCGGCCGGGGAAGCTGACGCTCTGCGTGCCTGGGCGGCCGCCGCGGAGGATGTGCGGGACGACCTTCGCAGGCTCTACTACGAAGCCGTGCTGAAGGCCCTGCCGCACATCGACAGAAGCGACGGCCTGGACTTGAAGGACGTCAAGAGCTTCGGCAAGGGACTCCTCAAGATGGGGAGGGGTTTCGCGGTCGGCTTCTCCCTTGAGGTGGACGAGGAGGCGATGAACGCGACGGTCGAGGCGTACAACAACCGCGTGCACCGACAGGTCGCGGAGCTCAACAAACTGCATGAAGCCCTGGATGAGGCATATCTCAGTGCTCCCGCGTTCCGGGCCGAGTCGGCGCGGGCGGAGGGTGGGAAAGACGGATGAGGAACTGGAACAAAGGCTGAGGGACCAGCAGATCGTGAGGCCTTCCGGCATCCGGCCCGAGGCCGTTTCTGCGTTCGGGAACCTTGCAGACGCACAGCGGTATGCTCAGGCGGCTCTGTATGAACCGAGCAATCAGAGGAAAATCGACAATTGGCTCGCGGGCAACCCCGGACCCAACTCGTCACGCTCGCTCCTTCTGACGACGAACGACGTCGTGGGAAGGTCGTGGGACCGGGGCGACGCTGCCGCGCGTGACGTGACCCATGTGTGGGTCGTTCTGAGACCCAACCCGGGAAGCCACCCGCACACCCGCCGTTCGTCGTTCTCACTTCCATGCCCACCGACAAGACCCAGCACCCGTAGTGCGCACTTGGAGAACTGAGGTAAGGCCCGTGACCCAGATGGACGCCACCTCGTGGAGCCGTTCCCTGCGGGCCCTCTTCGGAGAGGGCATGTTCGCGGCGGTGGGGGCGCGGCGGCTCGATGACTGGCGCCTGGACGCCCTCGACGTCATGCAGCTGCGGACGGACGATCCGCGTGGCTGGCCGAAGGTTGCCGCGGCACCGGGAGGGGGCGACCACGGCATCGGCCCGGACGGCCCGTTCAGTGCTGTCACGCCAAGGGACTTCAGCACCGCCTTCCCTGTGTCCAGGAGGGGCGCCGAACAAATCCTGGTCACTCTCCAGGGCGAGTGGTTCCAAACACAGGATATTCCGGATTTCGATGCGCGAGAAGCCGAGCTGACCTCGCACGCGAGAATGATCCTGGAAAGATTCGGAGAAGACGCGCTGTTCATGACCAATGCGGTGACGGCGCGAGAGAATCCGCATGCCGATATGTTCCGTCGCGAGGGTGCCTATGAGGGCTTCACCGGCCACGTAATGGATTGTGGTGTAATCGCTGTCTCCGCTATAGAAGTCGGCATCTTCTGGGGCTTCACCATCGACTGAGGATTTCCCGTGCGTACCCGTTCTGCCACCTATCCCGACCGCGCGACCGCACAGTGGTGTACCCAGCAGGTCGTCACGCGCAACGAGCAGGCCGTACATCGCTGGCCGGCCCAGAGCACACGACCGAGGCTCACCATCGAGGCGGCTTGGCCGTCCCGTGAGGAGCCCGTCGGGCGCGTGTTGCTGCAGGCGATGATGCTCGCCGGCCGCGAGCCCGTCGATGTGCGGGCCGCGCGGGTGACGCTGAGGCGTGAAGCGGTGAGTCCGCACGGCTTCGTCGTGCACGCCACTTACCCGATCTACCTCTGAAGGTGCCGCAGTGCCGATGAAGCCGTTTGAGTTCGACCGCCGGTACGGCGAACTCGACGTCGTCGTCGCAGCCTTCGTCGGACAGGAACCCGACAGTCCGGAAGCAGGCACAGCGCCTCCGGCTCTTCAGGCGTACCTCCGGCACACCTGGCACACCCGGCCCTGGGCGCTCTCTGTCGCCGAACAACAACTCCGGGAGTACGCACGGAATCCGCCGGGCCGCTTGCGGCTGCGCCTCGGCGAGTTCTCTTCGGTACCCGACATCGGGCTGTCCGAGTCCCGGACTCAAAGCTGGCTGTCCGAGATGGCCGACCACATCAAGCGCAGCATCGAGTCCGGCGATGTGCCGCCGCCGGTCGCGCCCCAGACCCACTGGGAGTGGCACGCCCGCTTCGGGGAGCTGGGACAGTTCCTCGGTGGTTGGTTCTCGCAGGACATGCCCGACGAGTTCGGCGACCACGATGCGGCGGTCCGCGATTACGGGGCAACGGTTGACCCCCAGCTGACCGCCCGGCTGGTCGGCGAGATCCACGAACTGCTGGCTCTGGGGCTGGAGTAGCACGACTACGCCGCCGGCGTCGCTGAACTCGGCATGGAGGTCGAGCCGCCGGCCCCGTTCCCGGTCGAAGCCTGGCTCCGGACGGTGGCGGACCATCTCCGGGCGGCCAGGCCCGACTACACGAACTGAACGGTCCCGCCCGGAGGGCTTTGGGGCCGGGCGGGGCAGTCCCAAGGTGCGGGCGGGCTGCGGGTTCTCCCCGGGGGCGCCCGGCGAGCCACTTCCTAGTGTTCGCGAGAGCTAAGTTGATCAATGGTGCTGCTGTGCGGTCTACAGCCAGTCGCGCTTCTTGAAGATGACGTACAGGCTTACGCAGACCACTGCCATCAGCAGGATCGCGAAGGGGTAGCCCGCCACCCACTTCAGCTCCGGCATGGTCTCGAAGTTCATGCCGTAGATGGTTCCCACCAGGGTGGGGGCGAAGAGGATGGCGGCCCAGGAGGAGATCTTCTTGAAGTCGTCACCCGCACACCGCTGACCTGCGGAAAACGGTTGGTCAGGCCCTCTGACCTGCGACGATCCGCTTTTCAGGCCCTTTCGTAGCGCTTCCCGTTTATGCGGTCGATCCTCCCCAGCCGCTCCCCAACGGGGCTGCGCTCTCCCCAGATTCTCCCCAGCGGAGGCTGAGCCTGAGGGAGGATCGCCGTTGGTCGGGACCGTGATCTACCTGCCATGACACGCTAGGCGGCGTGGGGGTAGCTGGGCAGAGCAGGTGGCCGCTGTTTGGATGGACTGTGTTCGGGGTGTGGTGCGGCTGCTCGGTGCCGGAGGAACGTGCATCCGAGTCGGCCAAGGCGCAACGTCCCCCTGGCACGGCCACAGCCGTTAGCTTGCCGTCCCCGAGGTGCAGTCAGCCCCGGCCGGGGCGATGGGCCGGCCAATGACGGAGTTTCCGATTCTGACGCTGATCACACACCTCGTATCGCGCTCGGCAAGGACGTCCGCGTCGTCGATCATCACGATGACCAGTTCTTCGGGGGGTGCAGGCATCAGGATTTTCTCCGGACCTTCCGTTCCAATCGTGCACGTGTGATCAGTCGGCACTCCCCTGCGGAGGAGGGCGAGGGTTCGGTAGGGCCAGGCACGGCTGCCGGCTCAGGCGGCCACGTCCACGCTGTGACCCCGGGCTTCCCGTTGCGTCTTGCGGAGAGACGGGCGGGTTCTCGACCATGTCGCCTATGACGAACCAAGCGCTGATCGGGCTGCTTACAGCGGTCTTCCTGGTGTATTTGGGCTACCGACTGGGGGCGGCCGATACGATCCGGCGGCGCGACCGCGATCTTGAAGTGATGCGCAATCAGGTTGATGCTCACTTGCGTTTCGCGGATCAGCAGCTCCAAGCGCAGAGGGAGGTGGAACGCGAGCGCTACGTCCAAGAGCGGGTGGAAGGAGCTTACGAAGCGCTGGGTCGCTGGTTGCATGACCTGGACCGGACCATCGACGAAGTGTGGGCAGGAGCCCATGCGACAGATGCAGCAATCCGCACGAAAGCTGAGTTGATCGTACGGCGGTGGCCCTGGGAGGCGCTAGGCGTGCCCGAGTACGCGAGCGGCGCGCAGCTCTACTGGAGTAGCGAGGTGCGGGCGTTGACTCGGAAGTTTGCCGGCGCGTCAGCGCGATTCACTAACCGAGCGACGGGTGCCCTGACACACAGCGGCGACTGCGAGGGACTGCAGGATGTCCGAGTAAGGTTGTGGGAGTCGGTCAACGACATGCACGGCATCTTGGGCGAGGTTCGAGACCAGGCTCGTCGCGACCTAGGAGTCGAATAGGGGTCCTACGGCGACAAGGTTCGACTCCCGGCGGCCTGTCGCCGCCACCAACCCCGACGTGGGGGGCGCTGAGGCGCGTTCTCAACGAACAAGGGTGTGGCGACCAGCAGGCGGTGGGCGAACTGCGGCGGGCCTGCATCCATAAGGATCTTCGCGTATCCACGCATCCGGTTCCGGCGGGGCGGCGGATACTCGCGACTCATCCACGCGTATACGCCGTAGGCGGCTGTCTCGATGCTGTCGGCCGGCCGCCGGTTGGGCACAATCTCGGTCAGGAACTCGGGAATCACGCCGATTCCCTGTGCGTCGCGTCGCGCGATCTCACCGATCATCTCGTGCAGCCACGAGGTGTCCGAACCCATTCGCCCGGCAGATTCGGCCTGAACGCGCAAATGCTGAACCGATCCACACAGCAGCACGCCGTTGTCGGCAGCTGCGGGATCTGCCGAGGGAAAGGATCCCACAAACAGCACCACGTCGTCCGGAACCGTCCCGCTGTCCTCGTGCACTGTTCTGTGCGCCAGATCGAGATCGAAATGGACCCACTGGTTCGGCCGCAGGTTTGGTAGCTCCAGGCTGCTTGGAGCGTGGTGCTTGACGAGGCGTTCAACAGCACGCTCCAGGCCGGCTTCGGTGACTTGCGTGTTGGATGCTGAAGTTCCGAGGCTGATTTGGGCTGTCAAGGGTCCTATCGGCGCCTGGAGCGAACCGCTGAGGAGCGGGAAGCGGGGGTCGGTGGCTCCCAGGAGGCACGCGTTGAGTTTCTGCTCCGACAAATAGATCAGATCACGCATCTTTGCCCCCACCGAAGCCCTCTCTGTAACCAGATCATCGGTCGTATGGACGTCCATTGCAACGCGGCCGGTTCCGGGACCGCGCGCTGTTGAGACAGAGACCAACGTCGCTGCGGGCAGGGTCCCCCCACCTCCTGGGCAGCGTCACCACACCACCTAACCAAGCGGCACCCACGACCGCCGTCACCCCCAGTGGAACGACCGCACCCGCACGTCCTGAACCGTCATGTGGCAAGGAGCACCATGCCCCCGAAGATCACCCAACCGGCTGGTGAGCCCATATGCTCCAGCGGCCTCGCGAGGCGGACGCGACCGAGGAAGGGCCCCGATCCCTCGCCCGCGTCGAGATCATGATCAGGGCTCCCTGATTGATGCGGTCGGCTCTCCCCAGATTCTCCCAAGCGGAGACTGCGTTTGCAGGAGGACCGCCGTTGCTCGAGCCACCTGTCGTCACGGGCAATGCAAGGCAGCGGCAGAGGGACAGGGCATGTCGTCTCTGTTCGCTCGGTGGTAGATCGCGGCCCGCACTCCCGACGGCAGCCGGACCATGCCCAAGTAGCGGCTGTCTTGCTGTGGCGGTGAGCGCGGCAATGGCGGTTGATTCAGCGAAAGGCTTGTTCGATGCCGAAGACGAGTTGGTGGGCTTGGGGCCATCCGGTCTCGATGAAGACGTCGCAGATTTCGCGTAGGGCAGTCAGATTTTCAGGGATCCTAAGGATGTCTCGATGGTCGGCGAGGATGCGTTCCGCGAACCTGACGCAGGTGGTGACGGCGAGGGTGTCTGCCGTGTAGCCGCTTTGGGTTCCTGTCGTGGTGAGGATGTCCCGTACGCCGATGAGGCCCTGCTGCGGGCGTTGGTCCAGAACGTGCTCGTAGATCTGGACGAGGTGGTGGGTGACCTTTGCGATGGGGACCGCCACGAGCAGGTGCATCAGCGGCGTGGCTTCGTCGACGAGTTTGACCTGCTCCTCTGTGGGCTGGCCGTCACCGGAGTCACCTGGCTTGGTGACCACGTAGATCTGGAGAGCGATCGTATCGGCCAGGAGGAGTTGTGCCCGCAGTTCTTGCTGCTCGGATTCCGTCAGTGATTGGGTTCGCTCGAGTAGCGAAGTGATCCTGGCCATGGTTGGCTCAGCCAACTGAAAGTACAGGTCTAGTGCTCGTGCCCTGACTGCGGGATCGCCATCGGTGAGCGCCCCGCGCAGGCTATGGATGCACGTGCACCATGGTTCTGCACCCGGCCACTGTTTTGCCATTTGGGTGACAGCGTTGCCGGCTTCGGGCATGGCGTGGTGGACCCACAGGAGCCCAGCAGTTGTTCTACACGTGGCTGCCGCAGAATTCCGGTTGGCTGTTGGGGCGCTGCGCGCCGCTACGCGGGTGAGCAATTCGATTCCGCGTTGCCAGTTGCCCATGGACCGGCAAGCTGAATCGACCGTGGCGCTCAGTACGGCTTCGTCGTTTTCCTCGTCGGCCATGCGATTCAGGAACTCCCAGGCGAGGGCTGGGTCAGTGTGGCGGAGACAGCTGGCCGCCCGGGCGACGGTGAGTCTGATCCAACCGACGGGATCTGCGGCGAGGTCTTGAAGGGCTGAGGTGAGCTTCGGGCCGTACTGCTCCGGCAGGCGGCTCAGTTGGAGAAGGCCGCGGGCGGCTTCGCCGCGCGGGCCTTGGGGAATTAGGGTATCGAAGTGGGCGTTTTCCGTGCTGGGTTCGGGACGTCGATGTCCGGCGAAGGCCAGCAGCATGTCCCGGGCCTGCGTCAGCATGTGGGCCGGGGTTTGTGTGTTGCGTGTCCAGATTTCTGCGGCTCGCGCCAGGAGGTCTTCCGATTCTTCGCGGACAGTGTCTGTGAGGGCCCCGAGCATGCCCCACAGCTCGGTGGCTTCGGGGAAGCTGGACGTGATCTCTGATACCTCGGGGACGCCGTTGATGTGCCGGTCGGTGAACTCACGGAGCATTGTGATGAGGTCCTGGGCAGCGGCGCTTGAGGCGGCCTTGTCTGCGTTGGAGCCCGCAGAAATCGGCTCCCATGAGCTTGGTGCTGTGTCATCCCAGCCGTCCCAGTCACTCTGCTCTGGTGACCGGTCAGTCGTCGTACCAGGATGGTTCGTGGACAGGGAGTCAACGAACGCGTGGTAGCGCCGGGCCGCTGTGGCCGCTTCGGGGTCATCTGAGTCGACGCCCGTGGGCTTCAGTGCTTGGACGGCGTCTTTGAGAGCGGCTGACTGCTCAGGATCGAGGTCCGGATGGGCTGCTCGGATGAGTGTCGCCGCGGGACCAAAGAGGTCGGGGATGGTCAGGTCTGTCACGATGGTGGCAGGCTGCTCGAAGAGCGACTGCCGAAGAGCGGGGTTGTCGGCTGCTGCCAGCAGGATGCGCCGCCACACGGCGGCAGCGTGCGGCGCGGATGCCGCGGCTCCGACGATGGCCCGGGAGCCCTCCTCGTCCGTCCCGGAAGCGTGCGTCTGCAAGGTGTCGAGTAGTTCCGGTAGATCCCGTCCTGCGGGGCTGAAGGGGAAGTCCCACCGCCGTGAGTCATCGACGATGATCTCGACGGACCCGCAGGCAAGGCGAACCGTTGCGGTCGGCGCGTCTGGGCGCTCCGTGAGGCTGAGCCTGGTGAGGATTGACAGGGCGACCGTGATGTTCCACCGCAATACGTCCGGGAAGCTCTGGACCAGGCTGTACTTGGATGCGTCGAAGTCCTGTTGACGTGTGGATTGCAGGGTGAGGACAGCTCCAGAGCCCAAACGTGTGGCTTCGGACGACGTCTCCTTGTGGTTTAGCACCGCCACATACAGGTCCTCGACAATTCCTGGCACCTGGTCGATCAGTCGCTCGATGCTGTCCGTCAGGGCGAATAGGTCGTGGTAGCCGCGTTCGTATAGTTGTTCCGGGTCGATGGCCCGGCGAAGCAGAGCCTCCGTTGATTCGGAGTCGCTTGCTGCGGTCTGGATGACGGCGGTGATCGCCAGTCGCGCCCCGGGCACGGGTGGTTGGGCCCACAGATAGTCCATCAGCCGGCGTGCGGCGAGGCCGCACGCCCGCTGATGCTCGAGCACCAGGGCCTGGTACTGCGGAGCAAGGCTTCGGACCAGGTCTCCCAGAGCCTGGAGGGCCGCCGGGGGATGGTGCGACAGTCGTTCGGCGATGGCCGCCCATACCCCTGTGCCAAGGAGCGACGGGTCGGCGATTCTGATGGAGACGGCGATGGCCGCTGCCTGCAGGAGGCGCTGCGCTGCGGGGACGGCGTTCGTTGTGGCTTCGAGCAGGGGCTCGAGGTCCACGGTGCTTCGCGTGTTACGGGCCATGACCTCGGCGGCGGCGGTCATGGCCATCGGGCTCATTCCCGGATCGGCGAGCTTCAGGACCAGCTCACAGAACACTGCCGGCCCCTGGTTCCAGGCCATGTCCAGGTACATGTCGATGCTGGGACGGGCAAACAGGAGGAGATCTGGGTCTTCCTGTAGGCACTCGGGCAGGCCTCCACTGAATGCTTCGAAGTGCACCAGCGCGACGGCGTAGTCGAAGAGCACGTGGTGTGCGAACTGCAGGGGCCCTCGACCGGGTCCGCCCGCGATGCTGGGCGCCGAGGTGAGGATTGACCGAGACAGCAGCGATTGGAGGACGGTGGCTGCAGCAGTGTCGCCGGACAGGATCTGTTGGGCGGGCACAGCCAAGCGCCGTCCGCGCACCGCGTTTGCGCACAGCTTTGCGAGCAGGGCCTCACGGGCACTCCCATCCTGGCCCTCGCTGATTCGGCTCTGCCAGTAGCGGTTCAAGAGACCGAGTCGGCTGCCAACGCCAGCGAGCCCGGCAGGAGATGCACCGTCCTGTAGCAGTTCGGCGGCCAGCCGCAGGTTGAAGGGGTTCCGAAGAAGGTGCCGCTGGTGGTCGTCGGGGCTGTCGATCAGGTTCCCTAGTTCAGGAAAGGTGCTGCTCACCTGTGCGACTTCCGCGTCGTTCAAATCATCCACATGAGCCGGATCTGCAGGGAAGGCAGTGCGCAGTTGAGGAGAGTGAGACAGGTCCCAGGTGCGGATCGAGGCAATGACCCGCCAGTGTGGCAACCGTCGGCCCACGTCCCTGATGGTCGACCTCCAGAGCCCGGAAGCTGCATCGGTCCGCGCCGCGTCGAGAGCGTCGATAACGAGCAGCCCAACCTCACCGGGGGACCACTGGGCTAGGACATCCAGGAGCGGGTGTTGGAGTCCCAACTCGGACTGCAGGTTTCCCGCGCTGGTCGCTGCAAGGCTCCCTATCTGCAGGAAGAGCACGGGGCGCTGAGTATCACGCGCCGTCGACGCAATGTCGTGGAGGATGACAGTCTTGCCCGTGCCGGGGCCGCCCACAATGAGGAAGGACTCCGTCAAGGACCGTTCGGCTAGCCCCGAGGCCGAACTGCGGCTGATCGTTACGGCTCCTTGGGGCGTGGGGACCGTGGTAAGTCCGCTGCTTAGCTGCTCGAGGGTCTCTTCGGTAAGGCGCGTCAGCCGGGCCACGTCTGCCGTGAAGTTCAGGAGTGTTGCGAGAGCAACCCCACTCAAGACGAGTGACTCCTGTAGCTGCTCCAATCCTGCTTCCCCATGGTTGATGGCCAAGTGCCTGCAGGTGCTGAGCAGGACGTTCCACGCGGCGGTTGCCCGGCCGGCCTCGGCGATCACAGATGTGCGAAGCCGGTCGAGAGCTCCTACTTCAGCGGTGCCCCCGACCTCCACATCGAGAGTCCACACGTAGCACTGCCTCAGGAAGCCCTCAAGCTCAGATGCAGAAGGCGCATTGTCGCGCTGCTGCTCCCACTCCCTTGCTGCATGAGCAGTGAACACCTTGTACGCGGACTCCTGTTTCGCGTTGAGTTGAAGAGCGGCGATGTCGGAGCCGACGGGGTTGTTCCTCAGCCGCTGAAGAGCCTGGCCGAGGTCGTTCCTGACTGCCCCGGAAGCCTCTGAGGTCGTCACGAGGACAAGGCGGTCATCATCGCGCCCAGGTAGCAGATGCTGAGCGACGAACTGACCTATGGTCTTGGCTAGTTCGCTGGTCTTCGTGGTGCCCAGGGTGATTGATCGTTTGGCTTGGAGCGCCAGGGTGACGCCAGCAGTCGTGCGTACCCTGCAGTCGTCGACAGGTTCGCCGGTCTCGCACGCGACCTGCTCGACGGCACCGGTCCACAGGCCGTGCACCGGCGCTGCGGCCTCGCTGCCTAGGATGGCGACGGCGAACCATGCAGTGACGCGGTCCTGGAAATCAAAGCCGCCAGCTCCGGCGCTACCACCCGCGTCCGAGCGTGTTGACGAGTCCTCGTTCACAGGCCGCTCCTCGATCTGTTTCACCCGGAGCGTCGACTCTATCTCCGACCGCCGGAGGAGCTACGCGATGCCGTTGTCGAAGGCCGGCCGATCAATGCCACCGACGTCCTGATCGACGAACTGTTCGATGACGTGCACACCCTGGAGGGGAGGAGAGTACTGGCGGGGGGTGCGGCGGCCCGCTGTGGCACCTGGAGGACCTGCCTGAGAGATAGGTCCTCCAGTACGACATCCGATTCGCCTGCCGCTTCCTGGTGACAGCGACCGCTATTACCGGGCGCTTGACGGCTGGGAACTTCGGCCAGCCGAGTTGTATCGCCGAAGAGCTGGCCCTGAGACTGCCGCTGTGTCAGGTGATCGTGAATTTCTTGTTGTTCGGACTTCTCGGCGAAGCCGTTTCGGATGCGCTCGGAGCATTCGCTGACAACGTGTTCGAGGACATGGACCACGAGTGGCTGTACGACGATCGATGGACGGTATCGATGAGAGCGTGGGTCGGCTCGACCCTGGCGATGGCGCCCATGTCACTCGGGGCTCGGTTCAGTCCGTTCAACGAGGGCGGGTACGTGCACCCGACAGGGGAAATCAAACCGGGGTCCTCAGCGAGAGTCGTACCGTCCTGATCCAGGCAATGCCGCTGTCGTCCGTGGCGGTGCTGTTCCGGCCTGGAGTCACGTGTCGACGTCCCGGGCGTCCAGCCGCAGGGCGAGGGGATGGCCCCGGGTGGCAAGGGCCGCCGTCACGCGTCGAACAGCACCGTCCACGCTTTCGTGCTCCCAGATGCGGAGTGGCAGCCAGCCCAGGAGCGCGAGGTGCGCGTCGGTCTCCTCGTCCCGGCGAACGTTGGTGTCGAACTTCCTGCGCCACCAGTCGGAGTTGTGCTTCGGAGCGTGCTGATGTGTCGGGCAGGCGTGCCAGAAGCAGCCTTGGACGAACACCGCCGTCCGCCAGCGCGTGAAGGTGACATCAGCGCGCCGACGCGGCATTCCTGGGATCGGCAGGTCCACGCGGTAGCGGAAGCCCAACGCGTGAAGGGCGCGGCGCAGCGCCAGCTCCGGCGCAGTGTCCCGGTTGCGTTGGGCGGTCATCACCTTCCGGACGTTGGCGTCCCGCGGCGCTGGCACGCCCCTGCGACTGCCTTTTGTTTCCACCTTCGGACAACTGCTCAGCGTTCATTCGGTAACCCCGTAGGGTCGCGCTCCCGTGTCTGCTTGGGGTGGCCGCCGCCGCACCGCGGCCGCGGAGTGTCAATTCGAGCCAACACGGCTGAAATTGGTCAAACGGTGGCCCGCTCACCCATGGTTCGACACCATGCGCTGGGAGTGATCGACCCGATCCTCACGGAAGCGGAGGGGGAACACGGTGATCGAAGTGCTGCCGGTGACCGGAGAGCAGTCGGAGATGCTCGGTGCGGCCATCGCCCTGGGCAACCGCTACACGAAGCGGCTCGGTCTGCTCACGCCACCCGCGTACCAGAAGTACGCCGACGACGGTGGCTTGCTCGTTGCGTTGGATCACGGTGAGCTGGTCGGATACGCGCTCTTCGGACTGCCCAAGCGTAGCCAGCACGTTCGCCTCGTGCACCTGTGCGTGGCGGAGGAGCACCGGGGCAAGGGGGTCGCGAGGCTCCTGATCGCAGAACTGCGGCGCAGTCAAAGTCACAGGCTCGGGATCAGGGCCAGGTGCCGCCGTGACTACGGGCTCAGCGCCACCTGGAGCGGCCTGGGCTTCGTGCCGAAGGGCGAGGGCCTCGGGCGGGGTAGTGACAAGGAGACCCTCGACACCTGGTGGCTCGACCACGGTCACGACGACCTGTTCACGGGAGCGCAGAGCGACGCCCTGCTGGTCGTGACGGTCGACCACACGGTCTTCTCCGGGCTTCACGGCACGGGTGCCGAGAGTGCGGTCGAGGAAGCGAGGGCCCTTGAGGCCGGGTGGCTCGCAGACCTGGTCGAGCTCGCCTATACGCCGCAGCTCCTCCTGCACGTTCAAGCGGTGGAGGACCGGGAGGAGCGGAACCACCAACGTGCCGGCCTGTCCAGGCTCCGCTCCCTGGCGCCCGACACCGCCGCGGTGGTCAGCCGCCAGCAGGAGTTGACCGCAGCGGTGGGCAAGGAGATGCCCGGCGTTGTGATCGATGTCGGCCTGCGTGCGCGGCTGCGCTACGTGGCCGAGACGTCTTGTGCTGGCCTGCAGGTACTGGTGACCTGTGATTCCGACCTGGCGGCGCTGGCAGACATTGCCTGGGAGGTGGCGCGCGTCAGGGTGGTCTCTCCCGAGGCCGTGACGCTCCATGTGGACGAACTCCGCCAAGCCCAGATGTATCGCCCTGCCGATCTCATGGGAACGGCCTTCTCCGCCGCCGAGGTCGAGCCCGGAAGTGAAGAGGGGCTCGTCGCCTTCTTCGACGAGGCCGGTGGTGACGGTGGAGTCGGCTTGTCGGAGCGTCTGACCAGCCTTGCCCGTGACGGTGTCTTGTGGCGCAGGGAACTCATCCGGGACGGCGATGGGCGCCCTGTCGCGCTGTACGCCTGGGCGCTGGACGGCCGCACGCTGAACGTTCCTCTCCTGCGGACCGCATCGCACGCTCTGGAAGAGACGCTGGCCCGCCAGTTGCTCTTCATGCTGAAGAGGCTCGGGCGGGACCGGGGCGCCCAGGCCGTGCGCATCATCGACCCCGGCCCCTCAAGGGCGGCTGTGGTCGCAGCAGGCCCCGACGGCTTCGTCGAGGACGAGAAGGGCTTCACTGCGCTCCTGGTAGACGTGTGCGGGCCGACGGAGGCGGTCTCCGGGGCCGCCGGGCAGATCGCGGGGCGGACCGGCGCTGTGACGCCGGTCCTGGACGCCCGTGCGCCAGCGGAGATCGCGAGCATCGCCGAGAGGGTGTGGTGGCCGGCGAAGCTGGTCGATTCTGCGCTGCCGACCTTCATCGCACCCGTCAAGCCGCGCTGGTCCACGGAGCTCTTCGACGTTCCGGCAATGCTCGTACCGCGCGACGACGTACTCGGAATCAGTCGCGAGCACGTGTACTACCGGTCGGCCGGCCATCGGGGCGAGAGCGTCCCCGCTCGGATCCTTTGGTACGTCAGTGAGGGGTCCGCAGGGCAGCAGGGCAAGATGGTGATCGGCTGCTCGCGCCTCGACGAGGTGGTCATCGGCGACCCTGACGCCCTCTTCTCGCGATTCGAACACCTGGGCGTATATGGTCGTGTCGAAGTGCGTGCGGCAGCCGATGCTACGGGCCGGGTCATGGCGCTGAGGTTCTCGGACACGGAGCTGTTTCCCGTACAGGTGACGCATTCGCGATTGACCGCGCTGGCGAACGGGCTGGGGCTACGGTTGTCGCTGATGTCGCTGTCGAAGATCGACAACGCGCTGTTCCAGGCCGTGTACGAAGAGGGGCACCGAAAGACGTGAGCGATCCGGAGCGCGCGATGTTGTTGTCCGTCCACCCGAGGTTCGCGACGGCGATCCTGGCCGGCACCAAGACGGTGGAGGTACGCCGCCAACGCGTCGCCGCTCCTCCTGGGACGCCCGTACTCCTCTACGCGACCGCGCCGACGATGGCCATCGTCGGCATGGCGAGGATCGCCTCGGTGCAGGTGGCCAGCCCTCGTGAGGTGTGGACCGCCAGTCGCACGAGCACTGGCATCAGCCGTCGGGAGTACGACGACTACATGAGCGGCGCGACCCGGGCCAGCGGCCTCTCCTTGGAGGAGCCGGTCGCCTTCGAGGAGCCGGTTCCTCTGGCGGCTCTCAGGGCCTCCGGCTCGTTCCATCCACCGCAGAGCTACCGGTATTTGACTGGCGAGGATCTGCGGAAACTGGCTGCGGCGACCCCTCTCAAGAGCGAAGCCCTACAAGGGGCCCTCAGTGAGTTGACGCCTGCGTAGGCTCCTGTACGCGCAGTGGGGACGTCACGCTGGTAGTGATGGGCCACTTGGTGCCGTAGCAGGACTTCCGGGTGGCCTCCGAGCCGCCGTCTCCCCGATGGCTGACTGCCGCGTCGGTCACCCAGGATGAGAGCGCCGGCGGGATACGGAAGCGGGCTCGTGGCAGTTCGCGTTCCAATGGCTCTACAGGTAAGACGCTTGGAGCGTGCGGGCCTTGTGCCCGGACTGCCCGATAGGCAGTCTCGGACACGGCCGAAGAAAGGTCTTCCGCCAAGCCGATCAAAGCCTCCGCGTGGACGGGGTTGCCGTCAGGCCTGGAGCCTCGGAACAACCACCGTGAATGCGGCGAGACGGAAAGCGTTGCGGATTTCCGTCAAGGGCTCCCGATCGCGGTTGAAGCGGAGCTTGTTGGTGAGGAGGACGGCCCAGCGGTCCTGGGCCGGGCTGATCCACATGCCCGTGCCGGTGAAGCCGTAGTGGACCCAGAGGTCCTCGGCGGGGTCGGTGTCGGGGGCGGGGTGCCAGAAGAGGCCGCGGGCGGGGGCGAGGGTGCTGGTGTGGATGCGGAGGGATTCCTTGATCCAGGTGGGGCCGAAGGCGGCCTGGGTGGGGGCGAGCATGTGGCGGAGGAAGAGGGCGAGGTCGTCGAGGACGGAGAAGGTGCCGGCGATGCCGCAGACGCCGCCGAGGAGGCGGGCGGAGAAGTCGTGGGCGGTGCCCTTGAGGTGGGTGCCGGTGGTGTCGTCGTACTCGGTGGGGGCGCAGCGGGCAGCTTCGGCGGAGAGGGGGCCGAAGCGGGTGCGGGTCGTGCCCAGGGGGTGCCAGACGCGGTCGGTGGCGAGTCGGTCCAGGGGGTGGCCCGACAGGTGCTCGGCGAGGTAGCCGAGGATCAGGGCGGCTCGGTCGGTGTACTCGACGGCCTCGCCCGGCGGGCGGTGGAGGGCTTCGTGGAGGACGCCGTCGCGGATGTCCTGGGGGTCTGTGCCGTACAGGTTCTTCAGGTTGGCGCGGAGGGGCAGGCCCGCGGTGTGGGTCAGGAGGTGGTGGGCCGTGGCCCGGGCCAGGGGGTGGCTGGCGACCTCGTCCCAGAAGGTGCCCAGCGGGGCGTGGAGGTCGAGCTTGCCCTCTTCGACCAGCGTGCCGATCGTGGACCAGACGGCGAGGATCTTGGTGAGGCTGGCCACGTCGAAGACGGTGTCCAGCCGCATGGGCTCGTCGGGCCGGTCGGGGTCGAGGAGGCCGACGGCTCCGCTCGCGCGGGTGCCGTCGGCGTCCCCGACCGCCCACACCGCGCCGGGGTAGACCTCCTCGCGCACGCCGGTCTGGAGGAGGTCTTCGATGCGGGCGGTGGAGGGCGTGGTCATGGTCTCCCGATCGTCGTACGGCCGCGGGTGGTCCGCTGGCCAGCCTAGTGACGCGGCCGGGGCTGGGCCGACTGCGCCACGGGTGGTGTCAGGTGAGCCGCCGGCCGAGTTCGGTGATGGCCGAGGCGGTGGTGCTGAGGGGGAAGCGGGCGGCGTTGGTGCGGCCGGCCGCGCGGAGCAGTTCGAGCAGGCCCGGTGTGGTGCGGAGGCGGTTGAGGTCGTGGGCCGCGGTGGCGGGGGTGGTGAAGTCCGTGGCCATGCCGGTGCCGGCGAGTGCCTCGGTGAGGCCGGGGACGGGCTGGTAGAGGACGGGGAGGCCGCAGGCCTGGGCTTCGAGGGCGACGAGGCCCATGGCCTCCAGAGTGGTCGAGGGCACGGCCAGGACGTCGTGGTCTGCGAACACCTTCCACAGCTGCTGTCGGCGGAACCAGCCGAGGTAGCGGACGTGGACGCCGTGCTGGCGGATGACCGGTGCGAGGTCGTGGAACTGGGACCGGGGTGCGGCGACGCTCAGTTCGATGGAAGGTGTGGCCGCGACGGCTTGGAGGAGGGGTTCGAGGCCCTTCTCGGAGCTGACGCGGCCCGCGAAGAGGACGCGCAGGTGGCTGGTGCGGCGTCGTGCGGGTCGGGGCGGGGGAGCGGTCAGGAGCTGGTCGGGGACGCCCCATGGGATCTTCTCGATCTTGCGCCTGTCGGTCTTGGGGGCGAGCTTGAGTAGACGGTCGGTCATCGCGTGGGTGGGGACGACGATCGCGTCGGCCGCGCTGGTGGCTTCGCGCAGGACGCGGAGCTGGGTGCTGTGGTTCTCGGCGTAGAGGAGGTCGGTGCCGTGGACGAATGCGACGCGGGGGTGGCGGGGGAAGGCGCGCAGGAGGGCCGGGGTGGCGCCGAAGGCCAGGTGGTGGAGGTGCAGCACGCTGATCTGCCGCGGGTCGACGGCGGCCGTGAGGGCGTGACGGAGGTCGGTGACGTACCGGTTGAAGCGGTCGCCGCCGATGCACTTCCCGGTGGTGTGGAGGAGGTCGAGGCCGGCGGGTGTCCGGGGGCTGGGGCCGTCGGGGGCGAGCATGAAGGCGCGGGCGGGGACGGCGGGCCGCTCGCCGGTGTAGAGGTCGAGGAAGAGCTCGACGCTCCCGCCGGGGCTCGGGTAGGGCAGGTCGAGGGCGGTGGCGACGAGGCGGTTCACCGGCGTCCTCCGGGGTTCTCCTCGTAGAGGCGGGAGGTCTCGATGCCTTCGCTGGTGCGGTACTTGAGGCCGTGCTGCTGGTAGCTGGCCGGCGTGCCGTGGGTGCGGAGGAAGACGAGCTTTCCGAAGGTCATGCCGGGCCGGACGCGCACGGGGCGGGTGGCCCTGATCTCCAGGGTCCAGCGGATGGCGTGGCCCTGGTGGCCGAGGGGCGCGGAGACGTGCACCCAGACGCCGAGGCAGCCGGTGGTCCGGTCGCCGTTGAGGAGCTGGGCGTAGGTCTCGGATCCGGTCAGCTCCAGGGTGTGGCCGAGGTAGAGGTTGCCGGGTTCGAGGATGTAGCCCTCGTCGGGGAGGGTGACTTCGCGGAAGGCGGTGGGGGCGGCGGCGTCCAAGTCGCCCTGGCAGACGCGGAGGGTGCTGCCGAGGCGCCAGTCGTAGGCGTTGGGGGAGAGGCGGTCGGGTTCGTACGGGTCGATCGTGATGTGGCCCGCGTCGCGGGCGGCGGCGATGGCCGGTCCGGTCAGGATCACGGCGTCACCGCCGAGGGGTCGAGGTCGCGCCAGTAGGCGGAGGGCTGCGGCCCGGCGGACGCCTGGTACTTGCCGGAGTACAGGTTGATGGCGCCCTCCGAGACGAAGAACATGATCTGCCCGATCTTCATCCCGGCGTAGACGCGGACGGGGCGGGTCGGGGTGAGCATCAGCGTCCACTGCCCGTGGAAGCCGATGTCGCCGATGGGCGCGGTGATCTCGACGAAGAGTCCGAGCCGGCCCACGGAGGAGCGGCCGAAGAGCAGCGGGACGAAGCGGTCCGAGCCCACCTCCTCCATCGTGTGTCCGAGGTACAGCTCGCCCGGCTGCAGGGTGTGGCCGTCCTCGCCGACCTGGACGCGGTGGGTGGGGTTGGGGCGGTGGGAGTCGAGGACGTCGTCCGTGTAGGTCAGCAGGGTGGGCCCGAGGCGGACGTTGTAGCTGTTTGGGTTGGCCTGGGAGGAGGAGAAGGGGTCGATGCGCAGCCGCCCGTCGCGCGAGGCGGAGATGATCTCCGGACCGGTCAGGATCACTGGTCGTCTCCGTTCGTGAGGGTGCTCCGGATCGCCGAGCCCAGGCTCAGGCCGGTGGGACGGGCCCGGCCGGCCAGGCAGCTGTCGGCCAGGTAGTCGGTGGTCAGCACGCTCGTCAGCCCGGCCGGAAGCAGGTCGGGAGAAGTGACGAGGGGCCCGACCCGCTCGGTGAGGTGGGCGAGGAAGGCTTCGGTGTCGTGACGGTGGGCCGGTGCGATCCGGGCCTCGACCAGGGAGTTCGCGAACGGCTCGAGGGTCAGCAGATCGCCGGTGGTCAGGATTTCGCCCAGGATCGTGGTGCGGAGGGCGGTCTCGTTCAGGACGACGGCGTCACCACCCAGGCCGCTCCGGAGCCGGTCGGCCAGGTGTTGGACCAGGGCCCGGCGATCGAGCTGTTCGTTCCGGTACGGTTCCGCGATCCGGCCCAACGGCTCGGCCAGCTGTGCGTCGAACGCCGCGATCCGGTCCCGTACGGAGGCCAGCTCGGGCGGCACGACGGACGGGATGGTGTCTGCAGTGTCGGAGAAGAGGGCGGTCCGGCCGACCCAGCGGTCAGGGGTGTACGTGGCGACGGCGTAGCCGACGCCGAGCTCGCGCCCCTTCAGGACGAGGGTGGTGCCGATGCGTGCGGGGCCCGTGTGATCGCTGTGGCAGTGGCCCGCGAAGATCACGTCCAGGAAGGGGCAGGCTTCGGCGAGCCCGAGGTCCTCCTCGAAGCCGGAGTGGCTGAGGAGCACCCAGGAGTCGACCTCGTGGTGGTGCGCCAGCATTAGCTCGCGCAGGGCCTTCACGGGCTCGACCGCCCGTTGCCCCGGCCGCTGGGTGCCCGGGATCGAGTCGAACGCCTGGAGCCCGATCACCCCGGTGACGGCCGTGGGCCGGCCCGCGACCTCCACGATGCGCAGGCGCCGGAAGAGCGGGGTGCCGGTCGCGTCGTCCACTGCGTTCGCGCAGACGGTCCGCTGGTGGAGGGCGGGCTCGAAGTAGTGCGCCCAGCCGCGGTTTCCGGGGGCGATGACGTCGTACAGGCCGAGCAGGACGTCCCGTTCGAGAGCGCCCCTGCCGAGCCGGTAGTAGCCGGTGCCCTCGAAGAAGTCGCCGCAGTCCACGAGCAGGCTGTCAGACCGTGCCTCGTGGAGGTGGCCGAGGAAGGAGGCGCTGGCGCCGAGGGCGGAGTGCACGTCCGTGGTGGCGAGGACCGACCGGACCGAATGGCTTGCGGTCACGGAGCGACCTCGCAGATGTCGGCGCCGAGCTGGAGCAGCTTGCCGGGTAGGTCGGCGTGGCCCCTGCGCAGCTGGGCGACTCCACCGAGGGTGGTGATGCCGCGGGCGGTCAGGGCGGCCACCATGAGGGCGGAGCCGGTGCAGATGTCCGTGGCTTCGACACCTGCTCCGGTGAGGCGCTGCGGACCGGTCAGGCGGCACTCGGTGGGAGAGATCTCCTCGATGTCGGCCCCGAGCCTCGCCAGCTGTGGCAGCAGGTTGCCGTGACGGCCGGGGTTGATCGAGTCGGCGAACAGATGGGTGCCTGGGCGGCCGAGGGCCAGGGCCACCAGCGGCGGCTCGAAGTCCGCGTCCAGGCCCCCCGGATGGAGGGTGGCGATGGCCCGCAGCGGCTGGCCCGTCGGGCTGGTGTTGCTGCTGCCGTCGACGAGGAGCGCCTCGCCCCGCACCGATGTGGGGATGCCCAGCCGCTGGAGCGCCGCCTGGAACGGCACGAGGTCCCGGCCGTGGATGCCTTCGATCCGTGCTTTGCCGCCGGTGGCGGCGACGGCACAGGCGAGGGTCCCCGCCTCGACCTTGTCGCCCGGTACGCGCCAGGCCGGAATCTCGTCGGCGAGTGTGGGTGCCGGATCGAGGGCGAGGAGCCGGTCGCTCACCTTGGTCTGCCAACCCGCCGAGCGGAGTGCATCGAGCACGGTCAGGACTTCCGGCGAGAGGTTAGGGCGCCCCAGGCGCAACGCTCGGTCGGCGACGACCGCCCGCAGCACGGCGGCGATCGTCGCGCCGCGCGACCGGAAGGGCAGCGGGTGCGAGACCGTGCCGCCGCTGCCCTGTCCGCTGGCCTCGACGGAGTACCCGGCGTCCTGGATGGTGACGTGGTCGCCGAAGGCCTCGTACACCTTGAAGTGCAGCTCCATCCCGCGCTGACCGATCCGGCAGCCGCCGGGCCACGGCAGCCGGGCAGTGCCCCGTAACGCGAGGAGGGCGGGCACCAGGTAGTACGAGGCCCGAATGGCCGAGGCGCGGGTCAGGTCGGGAACGGCGGGCGCGTGTTCGGGCGCCATGACCAGCAGGATGTCAGGCCGTCCGACCGCTCGGGCCACGTGCCAGCCGGTCCCCTGGAGGAGGGCAACCATCGCCTGGACATCAGCGCTGGCCGGAACGTTCTCCAGCTGGACGTTCCGACGTACGGCCGCCGCGGTCGCCAGCATGGGAAGGGCGGCGTTCTTGGAGCCGTCGACGGTGACGGAGCCGGCGAGTGGGCTGCCGGGGCGTACGGCGATCACTTCGGCGTTCGAGGCCGAAGCTCGGGTGAGTGCCACGATCAATTCCTTCGGTCGAGACGTTGGAGGAAGACGGAGGTTGTGGGGCGGGCTGGTCGGGCGGCGAGGTCGAATTCGGCCCAGCACGACTTGCCCGAGCCGTCTTCCTCGACGCCGTGCTCGTCGGCGAGAGCGGCGATGAGGAACAGACCCCGTCCGTGCTCGGAGTCCGGGTGGACGGCGCGCTCCCGGGGGACGGCCGCACTCTGGTCGCGGACCTCGAAACGCAGCCGGTCACCCCGCAGGCGAGCAGTGATCGATGCGGTCCCCGCACCTCCGTGCAGGACGGCGTTGGCCAGGAGCTCACCCGCCACGGTCTCCGCTCCGTGCAGTTCGCCGGTGACCGCGCCTCGGCGCCAGCCATTGACCTCGTCCATCACGGTGCGTCGGGCGCGGGCGGCGCCTTCCGGCGTACCCGTCACCGGCAGGGTGACCTCGTGCACTTCCATGGGCGGCCTCCTCGAGGGGTGCGGTTCCACCAGGCAACCGGTCCGGGGGCGCTGCCCGCGACGCCGTGGGCAGGGCGTGCATCGTCCATGCAGGTTCTGCATGGCGGACAATTTCCCTACCGATAGGCTCGGTTGAGCAGGCAGGATCGGTCTCGGCAGAAGGGGCCGTGGCGCAGATGGCCGACACACAGGGCGAGGCACACCGCATCGGTGCGCTGATCCGCCGGGCAAGGGTCTTACAGAGCCGCTCACAAGCGGACGTGGCCGGCGAACTGGGTTACCACCAGTCGAAGATCAGCCGCCTGGAGGGCGGCCGCGGAACCGACGATATCCGGGTCCTCCGCGACGTCGCCCGGGTGCTGCGGATCCCGCCGGCCCAACTCGGGCTCGCTGACGCCGGCCCGGAAGTCGAGCCCCACGATCCGGAGACAGACGACATGCGCCGCCGTACCTTCCTCGCCGCCGGCGTCACCGCGCTGGCCGCGCCTGTGCCCGCCGCGCACCCGGCGCTGGTCCAGGCCCTCCTGCCCGGCGTGCTCGCCGCCCCGATGACGGAACCGGCCTCCACGGACCGGCTCCGCCTACGAGCCACCGCCATCCGCAGGCTGTTGACCACGTGCGACTACGCGGAACTGGAGCGCACGCTTCCCGGCCTGATCACGGATCTGCGCCATGCACTAGGCAGCTCGTCGCGGCCCGAGGAGGTGTCCCGCTTCCTCGCCACGGCCTACCAGACCTCGGCCAGCCTCTTCCTCAAGCAGGGAGACGCCGGCACGGCCTGGCTGGCCGTCGGCCGCGCCATGGCGGAGGCCGAACGCTTCGGCGACCCCCTCGTCCTCGCCGCCAGTGTCCGGCTCCACGCGCACGTCCTCGTCCGTGAGAAGCACCCAGGCCAGGCCGTCACACTGATCCGGCACACGGCTTCCCAGCTCACCGGCTCGTACGACCGTCGCTCCCCGCACCACCTCGCCGTCCTCGGGCTGCTCCTGCTGCGCGGAGCCACGGCCGCGAGCCGCGCGGACGACCGTGCCGCCACCGGGGAGTTCCTCGCCGAAGCGGAGGAGGTGGCCCGGTACGTCGCCCTCGACCGCCCGGACGCCTGGTACAAACTTCAGCCCGACGAACGTCACCCTGCACCGGATCAGCGCGGCGGTCTCCTTCGGCGACGCGGGCATCGCCCTCGACGCGGCCCGCCCGCTCATGCACCGCCACATCCCGGTCCCCGAGCGCCGTGCCGCACTCTGGATCGAGGCCGCCCGCGCCTACGCCCAGCAGGGTCGCCTGGCAGACGGCTACCAGGCTCTGCGGATCGCCGAGACGTGCGCCGCCCAGGACGTACGCCGTCCCGCCGTCCGCGAACTGGTCGCCGACATGGCCGCGCGGGACCGCCGTCGTACGCTGCCGGAGCTCCACCACTTCAGCCGCCGACTGGGAGTCCCCGCGTGACCGAGCCGCAGCCCAAGCCCTTCCTGTACGTCGTCGTCTGCGCCGCCGGGATCGCCGGCGACGTCGGCAGACTGATCACCGCAGCGCAGGAACGGGGCTGGGAGGTCGGGGTGATCGCCACGCCGCAGGGTGTCGAGTTCCTCGACACCCGGGCGGTCGAGGAGCAGACCGGGTACACGGTCAGGTCCGCCTGGCGTTCGCCCGGTGAGGCGCGGGCGTACCCTCGGGCCGATGCCATCGCGGTCGCGCCGGCCACGTTCAACACGGTCAACAAGTGGGCCGCCGGTTTCGCCGACAATCTGGCCCTCGGCATCCTCTGCGAGGCCCCCGGCATGGGCGTCCCCACGGTCCTCCTGCCCTACGTGAACACCGCGCTCGCCGCCCACCGGGCCTACCGGCGCAGCATCGACGAGCTGCGGGAGATGGGCGTGCTGATCGGCAGCTACGAGCCCCACCGCCCGAAGTCCGGCGGCGGGGCCGACCGCTTCCCCTGGGAGGAGGCGGTCGCTCTGCTCGCGCCGCTCCTCCATGCCGGGGGCGAGCCGCAGTGACGTGCCGGTATCGCCCCTCGGGGCAGCCAGCCCACCCGATCTGAGGAGCAACGTGGAGCAGCAGAACGCTGAGGGCCGACCGGCCATCGCGGCGGCCGTCGTGGTGCACGAGGGCCGCGTTCTCATGGTGCGGCGCCGATTCAGCGAGGGGCGGCTGTACTGGCAGTTCCCCGCCGGTGAGGTCGAGCCGGGCGAAGCCCGGGAGGAGGCCGCCGTACGCGAGACCTTGGAGGAGACCGGCCTCGCCGTGAGGGCGCTGAAACCGCTGGGGGAACGGGTCCACCCTGACACCGGCCGCTTGATGTCGTACACCGCCTGCGAGGTGGCCGGCGGCCACGCGCACATCGCGGACACCGACGAGCTGGCCGAACTCGCGTGGGTGGCCCGCGCCGACATCTCTGAGTACGTCCCGTATCGCCTGTTCGAGCCGGTGCAAGAACACCTCGACGTCGTCCTGGAGCATTGACGCGGATCGACCGCGCGCATGGGGACAACACGCGGGGAGGGTGGATCTCGGGGACCTCGGTGAGGCAGGTACTAGCCGTGTTCGAGGAGCTGGTCGGTGGCGTCCTGGACGCGCGCGGAGGCCTGGCGGACCGAGTCGAGCACGGCGTCGAGTTGGATGTCGATCGGTCGGCCGCCGGAGTTGACGGCGCGGGTCAGCTGGTTGAGGTTGTTGCCGATCTGACCGAGGTGCCTGCGGGCAGTGAACAGTTCGATGACGGTCTCGCGACGTCCGGCGATGGCCGCGGCGCTGGTGTGAGGGTCGTGGGCCGCGTTGAGGGCGGCTTTGGCGAAGAAGCCGGCGACGGTCACGCCGACAGCTTTGGCGGCGGTCGCGACGAGCGCGTGCTCGGCGTCGTTCATACGGACGCTGCACACTTTGGAGCGTCGGCTGTGCTTGCGGGTGCGGCGTCGTGTGCGGGGCTCTGGAGGGGTAGCGGAGGTGTTCGGGGCTTCGCACGGAGGCTGTTGATCTTCTCCCGGCTGCGCCCGCGCTGCGGTCGCAGCCTCCTCGTCAGGCGTCCCCCGGCGCTGGACGAGGCTCCGTCCCCCTGGGGCGGAGAGCCCTTTGGACACTCCGCCGATGGTGGAGTGTCCAAAGGGATAACTTGCTCCGTCTCGGGCTTGGGTAGGGGCCGCCTGTCGGTGGTCGTGGGCATTTGCGGCAGTGGGGTGTTCGTGCAAGAGCGTGTCTCCTGTTGGTCGGGCTGGAACGGCTTCTGTGCTGCGGGGATGGGGCGTACGAACGCCAGCTTTCTCCGCGATGGATGCGTGGGGGCAGCGTGACTTTCGGGCGGGGCCTACGCGGCGTCCGCTTGGCCGCTGTCGAGTTCGGACTGGACCTGCCGTGTGATCTTGTCCCGGCGATCCCTGCCGAGGGAGAGGCCGCGGGAGCGGACAGCCGTCTCGATGTGGCGGCTTGACGCGCGTCCATCGCGTCCGAGCGGGGCGGTGAGGGCTATGGCGAAGAGTTCGTCGTCGGTGGCGGCGGGCTTGCGACCAGTGCGCTTCTTCGGCGAGGCGTGGGCTTCCGCCACTTGATCGGTCTCTTCCGCCACATCGCCTGATGCGTCCTGTACGGCGTCAGCCGGACTGGGGCGGTCACCCTCGCGGACCTCGGGCCGTTCTGGGTCCGGGAGCTGCGGTATAGCGGAGTGGGCGCGGGGACGGTCCAGGTCCGCGGGATGTGTTGAGGGTTCCCCTGTAGGACGGCGACTGTGGCGGGACTCCTCGGCAGCGACGTGGCGGTGGATCTGCCGCATGAGGACGCCGAAGGCGAAGAGCGCGGCTGCTGGAGGGACAGCGGCGACGACGTAGTCGAGCGCCGGGGCCGGGACGCCGTCGGACCTGCTGACGCCAGCGACGTTCAGGGCGATCGAGCCCAGCGATCCAGCAGCGGTGAGGGCGATCGCCCACCCGTCGGATTCCCGGCGGAGGCTGGCGCGGAGCATGAGCACTTCGCCTGCGACGATGAAGGCATCGAGCGTGGCGGGCCATGCCCATTGGCGGGTGGGGGAAGTCCCGAGGCCGTGCCGCCCTGTGACTTCGGCGAGGTGGGCGTAGGAGAGCCAGAAACCCGCGGCGGTGAGAGCGACGATGACGCAGCCTGCGATGGCCAGGGCGTACCGCTCGGCGGTCTGCGTGCGGTGGGAGGTGGTGGTCAAGCGGGTGGTGCTCCAAAGGGTGGGCGCGTTCAAGTGGCGGGGGAGTTGCGGCGGCGGCGGTCGGGCCCGTCGAGGATGACCCGGTGGGTCATCTCGGAGAGGCGGGAGGCGACGCGGTCGCCGAGGGCGGTGCGGAGCTTGAGGATGGGGAGGTTCGTCGTGAGCAAGGTGGGGCGCAGGTACTCGTAGCGGTAGTTGATCAGCCGGTAGGTCAGCTCCTCCGTCCACTCGCTGCCCTTGGCGGCGCCGAGGTCGTCCAGGACCAGCAGCGGGCAGCGGGCCAGGGTATGCAGTTCACGTTCCGCGTCGAGTCCTGGGCGCGGCCTCAGGCGGGCGTACAGGTCGGCGGCGGTGACGGCCTCCCAGCGCAGGCGGACGCCGGTCGCGAGCAGGCTGCGGACGGCCCCGTAGGCCTGGTGGGTCTTGCCGGTGCCGGTGGGGCCGACGATCAGCAGCGACGGGCCCTCTGCGATGCCCCGTGTGCCGGACGGGCCGGGGCGCCCGGCACGCACGATCTCGTCCACCCAGGCGGCGACCTCGGGGTGATCGGCGAGGGCCTGCCGGTAGCGCGGCGGGATGCGGGCGTCGGCCAGTGCCAGGGACGTGACCGGTTGGGGCGCGGGCTCCGGTTCCTGCGAGTCCATGACGGACGGGTCCATGCCCCGGCGGCGCAAGATCCCCGCCATGGCCCGGACGACGTGGTCGGCGGGCTGCGGGAGGGCGGTGGTGATCAGAGGGCACCTCCGTAGGCGGCGGCGACGTCGGTGGGGTTGGTCCAGGGACGGTGCGCGGCGGTGGGCGTGGAGGCACCCGCGTTCATGACCTCGTGCACGAGGCTGGGCAGGGTCTTCGGGTGGAGGCCCTTGGCGCGGTGGCGGTCGAGACCGGCTCGTACGTGGGCAGGGGCGATGCCCTCGTCGAGGAGCTTCCTGGTCTCCTGCCCGAGTTGGCCGAGCACGGTGGAGGGAGGGCGGTGCTCGCAGGCTGCGGTGTACTCGGCGATGAGGTCCTTCGCCGAGACGGTCTGGGGCGCGGGGGCGCTCGCGCCTCCCAACGGAGTAGTTCCTAGATCCCTGTTCCTAGGTCCTAGATCCGGACGCTGAGGGCTCACGTCAGGCTCAGTGAGCCCTCCCTCAACCGGCTGTGAGGGCTCACTGAATTGCACCTGACCTGCGGATTTCCTGCTGATGGTGGGCTCCCTGCCTGCTGCCTGACCCGATACGGAGGCCTCCGTGACGGCTCCGTGCACCGGCAGTGAGGGCTCACGCAGGACGCCGAGGTCGTGGTGCGGGCAGGACGGGATCCTGCTGATGCTGGGGCGGTTGATCTTCTGGTGGAGGGCGAAGGCGACGACGTGCAGGTACTGCCTTCCGTCCTCGCCCTCGTAGCGGCAGATCAGGCCGGCCGCGTCGAGCTGCGTCAGGTCGTCCTCGACCTCCACCGGGCTGTGTTCGCGGCGCAGCGACCACAATTGTCCCGCGATGACGGCGGCCTGGTCGCGGATGCGGCCCTTGTCGTCGGCTTGGGTGAGCAGACCGAAGAAGGTCCGCTCGGCGCTCAGGGACACGGCCGCCAGGGACTCGGAGGCGAAGGCCTCGGGCTTGATGGTGCGGATACGGGCGATGGAGATCGACCGCCTTTCGAAATCGGGGCATGGAAACCGGCGGGGCCGGGGTGCGTGGACAACACAGCCACACCCCGGGTCCAGAAGTCCAGACCTGGCTCAAGCGGCCGTGAAAGGTTTTCCGGTCGCACGACCGTAAACCCGAAACCCCGGTCGGCGAAATCGCCCGCGATATTGGATGTAGGGGATCGCTCACAGCAGACGGGGAATGCCTTCCCTAGCCTCCGGCGGGCAAGCTACAACACACCAATGCCGCCACGCCCTCTCGAAATCGGACCCGCCGGACGCGCCGCCGCCCACGCCATCGAACGCACCCGCGTGGCCCGTGGCTACTCCCAGCGCCAGCTCGCCGCCCGAGTCACCGCACTCGGTCGCCCCATGACCTTCACCGCGCTCTCCCGCATCGAACGCACGGTATGCCGCTGCGACATCGACGACCTCGTCGCCATCGCCGCAGCCCTTGGATCCTCGCCGAACTTGCTTCTCGCTGGTCCGTCGAGCCGCCCCGAGTCGCTGAGGGTGGGCGGAATATAGCCGACGATCCCCGGTTTCCGAAACCGGGGATTCTCCGCACCATTGGTGGTCCCTGGAGGCTGCTGCGCCTGTGCGTGGCCAGTGGTCCATTTTCCCGTCCCCTGCGTAAGGAACTTCGCTTGTCCGTCATCGATCTGATTTTCTCTGCCCGTGCTCTCGAATTTCGTGACCGTCCCACCGTCGGTCGTGCGTTTCTCGGGGTCCAGGACACGGCCGCATATCTCGGCATTTCACCCAAGACGCTTTACGTCTGGCGTCACCGGCGGCAGGGTCCGCCCAGTTTCCGGATGGGCGCCCGCGGGCGGGTGACGTACAGGGTCGATGCGCTCGACGCCTGGATACGTGAGCAGGAACAGGCGGACTCCCGCTCCAACCCCGCCCTCAACCCCGTGAGCGCCGCACCGCAGCGGCGCGCTGCCTACTCGGCAACCGTCTGACGGCTTCCGGCCGACCGTCCCGAACCCCTAGCTGCAAGGAAGCACTTGGCCGGCTACATCGAAGACCGCTGGATCAACAAGAAGAAGGACCCCGTCACCGGCAAGCGCGAGCGCACTGCCCGGTACGGCAAGGGCAGCCGGTACCGGGTCGCGGGCATCCCGGGCGTCCGGGGCATGTCGTTCGACACCCTGGAGGACGCCAAGGCGTGGCTCCGCAGGGCCGGCACCGACAGCGAGCGGGGCGAGTTCGTCGACCCGCGCGACGGCTCCATCACCGTCGCCGACTACATCGCGCGCCACTGGCAGGCGGGCGTGCGGGGTGCACCGGGCACGGTCAAGCGTGTGGACGAGCGTGTTCGCCTCCACATACTCCCGCACATTGGTGACGTCGCGCTGCGGGACGTGTCCGCGTCAGTCCTGCGCGGCTACATCGCCACGCTCGAAGGCGAGTGCGCACCGCGCTACGCCAGGCAGATCCTGACCACCCTCTCGAACGTCTTCGAGACGGCGATCGACGACAAGCGGCTGGTCCGCAACCCGATGCGCGCCAAGTCGGTGCGCTGGCCCAAGGCTCCGGAGGACCAGCGGGAGGCTTGGCCGCTGGAGACCGCGCAGCGGCTGCGGGACGTCATCAACCAGCGGTACCGGACGCCGTCGTCGTCGCCCTCGGGTGCGGACTGCGCCAGGGGGAGGTGTTCGGGCTGTCGCCGGCGGACATCGACTTCGAGCGCGGCCTCATCCGCGTCCGCCGACAGGTCCAGCTCCTTTATGGCCGCCTGTACTTCACTCTCCCCAAAGGCGGGAAGACCCGCGTCGTCGACATGCCGCCTTCGGTGGCCACCGAGCTGCGCGCACACTTCCTGCAGCATGCGGCCGTCGAGGTCGAGCTGCCCTGGGGCGGCCCCGAACCCGATCGGGAGAAGCGCTCCTTCCCGCTGGCCCTGACCACGACCTACGGCAACGCGATCCGCGCCAACATCTTCAACGACGAGGTGTGGAAACCCGCCCTTGCGAAGGTTGGCGTGATCCCCGTGCGGGAGAAGGGCCAGCGCTGGAAGGCCTCCCGCAAGGACGGCTTCCACGTACTCCGGCACACCTACGCCTCCGTGATTCTCGAGGCGGGTGAATCCGTCGTCACCCTCGCCCGATGGCTCGGCCACTCCAGCCCGACCATCACCCTCGACCACTACGCCCACTTCATGCCCGAGGCCGGCGGCAAGGGCCGCGCGGCAGTCGATGCGCTGCTCGGAGTGGCCTCTCAATACGTCCCAGACGACCTTGCCCTTGACTGAGAACGGGTGGCACAGCTCATGCTGTGCCACCCGTTCTGGTTGGTGAGTCAGGCTCTGCGTCTCATGCCGCTCGGCGCCAGGGCAGGCGGGAGCGCCGGGAGGGCAGTCCGAGCAGTTCGTGCAGGGCCTTGCCATCGTGGGCCCATTGGCCGAGTCGGTCGCGGTCGACCCAGTGGACTCCGTGGCGGTCGCCCCAGGCCATGGCGTCGCGCGTGAAGGAGCCGTTGGTGACGACGACCGCGTGGTCCGCCCTGTGCGCGGGGCCTGCCGTGCCGTTCACCTCGTACATCACCGACGAGCCGACCTTGCCGCCGACGCGGGTGTGCTTCGCCTGCACCACGAGTCGTCCGAGGGGTACCAGGACGCCGAGCACGTCCGCAGCCTGGTCCCCGCCGCGTCCCACCTTCGTGGCCGCCCATCCGTCGCGGACGAGGAGGTCGCGCAGCGCGTACTCGAACTGCTGGTCGTCCATTGCGTCCAACTCGGACAAGGTGATGCGCAGGCGAGCCAGCCTCTCGCTGTCCGCGCGGTTCCGGCGGGACCGCCATACCCGGATGCAGGCCAAGCCGGTGGCGAGGGCTAGACCGATCAGGATCAGCAGCGGCCAGCTCTCGGCGGCCTTCGCAAGCAGGCGCGATGTGGCCTGTGCCAGGGCGACCGCGAGAGCGAGGGCAACGGCTGCCGCACCCAGGACGTCTGCGGTACTGCGCGGTCGCCACCGGATGCTTCGCCGCCGTCGGGCCGTCACTGCCCGCCCGCTGGCGCGGAGACGCCGGGCTTCGGCGCGGGCTGCTGCTCGGCGGAGCTGTCGTCGAACCCGAAGACCTGGCCCCAGAGCCACACCACCGCGCACAGGCCGGCGATGGCCCAGACGCTCAACCCCTTGGCGGACTTCGGGCCCGGCTTGCGGCGGAGGTGGCTTCGTACGCGCACGTATCCGTCCGGTACCTTCGGCATGCTGAGTCCCTCCCCATCGGTCCGCGCCGTGCGGACCTCCAGTTCGGTTGTAGCGGCGGCTACTGACAGAACCTGATGAACTGTCATGATCGTGCGGGTGGCAAGGGTGCAAGTCGGCCATGTCTTCGGGGGTGCCCGGCCGACTGCACGGCCCGTTGGCCTGCGTCGAGGCTTCGGGCCGTGTGTCACGCTGCGGAAACGCAGGGCGTACCGAATGGCCAGTTCCCGCGGAGCGCGGTCGGTGACGACTGCGCCGGGCGCCGCCCCCTGGTGAGGTGGCGGCGCTGCGTCTGGTCGACCCCTTGCCGCGCATACTCCCCAGATTCTCCCCACGGAGTCCCTGGAGGCGCGGTCCGTAGTTCGCTTGCGCTAAGTCGATCAAGTTTCTGTGCTGGTTCGCTACAGCCAGTCGCGCTTCTTGAAGATGACGTACAGGCTGACGCAGACCACCGCCATCAGCAGGATCGCAAAGGGGTAGCCCGCCACCCACTTCAGCTCCGGCATGGTCTCGAAGTTCATGCCGTAGATGGTTCCCACCAGGGTGGGGGCGAAGAGGATGGCGGCCCAGGAGGAGATCTTCTTGATCTCTTCGTTCTGTTCGAAGCCGGCTTCGGCCAAGGCGCGCATTTCGGCGTTCTGTTGTTGGGAGACCAGGGTGGCGTTGACCGTGAGGATTTCGGTCAGGGCTTGGCGGAAGCCGTCCACGCGTTCGCTGGTGTGGGTGACGTGGTCGGCCACGTCGCGGAGGTAGCGCTGGAGTTCCTCGTCCGTGCCGTACTTCGCGAAGCCGGCCATCAGGCTGTGGAGCATGCCGACCAGGGGGCGGGTGGCCCGTTGGAACTCGACCATTTCGCGGGAGAGTTCGTAGATGCGGCGTGAGACTTCCGGGTCGCCGCTGAAGACCTCGGTCTCGATCTCGTCCATGTCGATCTGGACGCCCTCCACCACGGGGGCGTAGCCGTCGACCACCGCGTCGAGGATGGCGTACAGCGCGGCTTCCGGGCCGAGGGAGAGGAGTTCGGGGGACTCCTCCATGCGGCGGCGGACCGCCGAGAGGTCCGGGGCCGCGCCGTGGCGGACCGTGATCAGGAAGTCGGGCCCGACGAAGATGTGGAGTTCGCCGAAGTCGACCTCCTCCAGGGCGTCCAGGTAGCGGGCGGCGCGCAGGACGACGAAGAGGGTGTCGCCGTAGCGCTCCAGCTTGGGGCGCTGGTGAGCCTCCAGGGCGTCTTCGACGGAGAGCGGGTGGAGGTTGAACTCGGCCGCGAGGGAATGGAGTTCGGATTCCGTGGGGCGGTGCAGGCCGATCCAGGCCATGCCGTCGGGCTGTTCGCGCAGCCGCCGGAAGGTGTCGGCGAGGGTGGCGGGGGAGGCGACGCGGACTCCGTCGCGGTAGACCGCGGAGTCGATCACGCTGCGGTGGTCCGCGGGGGTGGGGGCCGGCGGTGGCGGCTTCGGGGCCCGTGGGGGTGTGGACGGGGGAGTCGTCGGAGGAGGAGCGGGCGGGCGTCGCCAGCCTCCGCGCTTCCCGGGTCCGGACGCGGACGGGGGCGGGGGCGAGGGGTTGCGGCTCTCTGGTCGCTCCGACATCGCAGGTCAGCTCCCGGTCGAACGGGTGTTTACGGGCAAGGGGAAGGATAACCGGGCGAATGGAACCCGGGGCTCATTCGGGTGCGTGCGCGCGGGTAGGACCGGTTCGGAGTTGCGGACAGGGGGTGTCCGCATGGGCCGCTACGTTGCTGTCATGGCCTCCAAGACGAAGCGTCCCGTACTCGGCACCCGTGCGCTGAACCGCGCCACGCTCGCCCGCCAGCTGCTCCTCACCCGAGCCGAGATGTCCGCACAGGACGCCACGCGGCACCTGCTGGGTCTGCAGGCGCAGAACGTGAAGCCGCCCTACTTCCAGCTCCACGCCCGGCTCGCCGGATTCGGGCCGGCCGAGCTCGCCGGGTTGATGGAGTCCCGGCAGGTGGTCCGGATGGTCACCATGAGGTCCACCATCCACACCCATACCGTCGACGACGCGCTCACGCTGCGCCCCCTCGTCCAGCCCGCCCGCGACCGGGAGATCAACTACTTCCGCAAAGGCCTGGTCGGAGTGGACCTGGACCGGCTGGCCGAGCGCGCGCGGGCCTTCGTGGAGGCCGAGCCGCGGACCATGGCGGAGATACGGGAGGAACTGCTCAAGGAGTGGCCCGGAGCCGACCCGCAGTCGCTGTCCGTCGCCGCGCGCTGCCGGCTGCCGCTCGTCCAGGTCACCCCGCGCGGGGTCTGGGGGATGAGCGGACAGGTCCGCCTCACCACCCTGAGCGAGTGGGTGGGAGAGGGAGAGGGAGAGGGAGAGGGAGGGGGAGAGGGAGACAGTTCTCGCCGAGGTTCTGGTGGGGACGGGGAGTGGAGTGGGGAAGGGAGCGGGGAGGCCGGGGAAGGTGCGGGGATCGATGACGTCGTGCTGCGGTATCTCGGGGCCTTCGGGCCCGCGTCCGTCAAGGACATGCAGACGTGGGCCGGGCTCACCCGGCTGCGCGAGGCCTTCGAGCGGCTCAGGCCGGTCCTGGAGGTGTTCCAGGACGAGAACGGCGTCGAACTCTTCGATCTGCCCGACGCGCCCCGCCCCGATGCGCGGCAGCCCGCCCCGCCCCGCTTCCTCCCCGAGTTCGACAACCTGCTCCTCTCCCACGCCGACCGCTCCCGCATGATCGCCCCCGAGCTGAAGGGGACCACCTGGACCGGGAACCAGGCCCACTGCACGCTGCTCTTCGACGGCTTCCTCGCCGGGCTCTGGAAACTCGACGCCGGGAACAACCTCACCGTCGAGCTGTTCGAGCCGGTCTCCGGGGCCTCAAGGATCTCCAAGGCCGGCAGGGCGGAGATCGTGGCCGAGGGGGAGGCGCTTCTCGCGGAGATGGGGGACGGGGCGGGGGAGCCCTCCGTCCGCTTCGGGTCCATCCGCGAGTGAGCCGCGGCCCCCTGCCCCTGCCCCTGCCCCTGCCCCTGCCCCACCCTCACCCTCACCCCCGCCCCCGCCCCCGCCCCCGCCCCAACCGCACCCCACCCCGCCGCGCTCTGGTGGGCCGTACGCCCGACACGGCACGATGCCTGGCACGACCGAGATCACCCGCGATCGTTCTCGTTCGTGGCGGGCCGGCCGCCCGCGCGTCAGCCATGCAGTTGTTCGGGATCAGGGACCTAGGAGAGAGCAATGCGGATTCCCATGACCGTCACGGACTTCCTCGACCGGGCCGAGCTGGGGTTCTCGTCCAGTCCGGGCGTGGTGGACGAACCGGATCAGCCCGCTCCACCGGTCCCCGACTCGACCTACGGAAGGCTGGGCGAGCGCGTACGGGCCTGGCAGGCGGGGTTCGACGCGCTCGGCGTCGCCGAGGGCGAGCGCGTGGCCGTGGTCAGCCACAACTCCGCCCGGCTGCTGGAGCTGCTGTTCGCGGTGCCGATGAGCGGGCGCATCTGCGTACCGGTCAACTTCCGGCTGAAGCCGGAGGAGGTCGCGTACGTGGTCCGGCAGAGCGGGGCCTCGGTGCTGCTCGTCGACCCGGAACTGGACGAGGCGCTGTCGGGCGTCAAGGCCCGCCACCGCTTCGTCCTCGGGCCGGAGACGGACACGATGCTGATGCGCTTCGGGGTCGAGCCGCGCCCCTGGTCGCACCCGGACGAGGACGCGACGGCGACGATCAACTACACCTCGGGGACCACCGCCCGCCCCAAGGGGGTGCAGCTGACCCACCGCAACATCTGGGTGAACGGGCTCACCTTCGGCCTGCACACCCGGGTCTGGGAGCGTGACGTCTACATGCACACCCTCCCGATGTTCCACTGCAACGGCTGGGGCATGCCCTTCGTGATGGCCGGGCTCGGCGTCAAGCAGGTCGTGCTGCGCAAGGTCGACGGGGCCGAGATCCTGCGCCGGGTCGAGGAGCACGGGGTCACGCTGATGTGCGGTGCGCCCGCCGTGTGGAACACCGTGCTGGACGCGGCGGCGACCTGGGAGGGGGAGATCCCGGGACGCGACCGGGTACGGGTCGTCTGCGCGGGCGCCCCGCCGCCGAGCCGGACGATCCAGCGGATGGGCGAGGAACTGGGCTGGGAGTTCACGCAGATCTACGGCCTGACCGAGACCTCGCCGCTGCTCACCTTCAACCGGACCCGGCCCGCAGACGCGCGGCTGCCGGCCGGGGAACGGGCGCACAAGCTCGCCCGCGCGGGGCTGCCCGCGCTCGGGGTCACGCTGCGGGTCTCGGAGGACGGAGAGGTACTGGCCCGGTCGAACGTCGTCCTGGAGGGGTACTGGGACAAGCCGGAGGAGACCGCGGCCGCGCTCCGGGACGGCTGGTTCCACACGGGGGACGGGGGCACCGTCGACGAGGCGGACGGCCACCTGACGATCTCCGACCGGAAGAAGGACGTGATCATCACCGGCGGCGAGAACGTGTCGTCGATCGAGGTCGAGGACGCGATCTTCAGCCATCCGGCGGTCGCGGAGGTCGCCGTGATCGGTGTGCCGCACGAGAAGTGGGGCGAGACGATCAAGGCCCTCGTGGTCCTCGTCGAGGGGGAGGCCGTCACGGAAGCGGACATCATCGCCCACTGCAAGCAGCGGCTGGCCGGATACAAGGCCCCGACGTCCGTCGAATTCCGCGCCGCCATCCCGCGTACGGCCACCGGCAAGATCCAGAAGTTCAAGCTCCGGGAGCCGTACTGGACGGGCCTGGAGCGGCAGGTGAACTGACCGCCTGCGGGGCGAGCGGCGGTACGGGGCTGCGCGCGCAGCCCCGTACCGGCGCCAGGCCTCGGCCCTGTGGGCGGTGCTACGCCGGCAGGTGCGCCTCAATGGCCGCGATGACCTCGGGGGACTCGGGCTCGGTGCGCGGACGGAAGCGGGCCACGACCTCGCCGGCGGGGGAGATCAGGAACTTCTCGAAGTTCCAGGTGATGTCACCGGCCTCGCCCTCGGCGTCCGGGAACTTCACCAGCTCCTCGTACAGCGGGTGGCGGCTCTCACCGTTGACGTCCGACTTCTCCAGCATCGGGAAGGTGACCCCGAAGCCGGCCGCGCAGAAGGTCTGGATGTCGTCGGCGTTGCCGGGCTCCTGGCCGCCGAACTGGTTGCAGGGCACACCGATGACGGTGAAGCCCTTCTCCTCGTACTTGAACTGCAGGCGGGCCAGGCCCGAGTACTGAGGGGTGAGACCGCACTGCGAGGCGGTGTTCACGAGCAGGATCGCCTTGCCCTTGTGCGCGGCGAGGCTGGTGGGCTCGTCGGACAGGGTGGTCAGCGGGATGTCGTACAGGCTCATCAAGCTCTCCTCGGCAGGCAGACACACGTCATACCCCCCGAGCCTAGGCCCCCATGCCGAGGAGGTCCTCCGCCGGGTCGTTGACCGGCTGCGGCGTGCCCGTGAGGTCCATGACGAACAGGGGTATCCCGAGGTCGTCCGCGCGGGCGCGCGCCTCCTGCGTATATCCGGCGAGCGAGAAGTACACGCTGGTCGCGCAGGCCGTGAGCCCGTTCAGCCAGACGCACTCCACCGCCCGCAGCCCCGCCGGGGCCGTGGTCGGGTCCACCTGGGCCACCAGCCCGGGGGCCCGCAGGTCCACCGCCGTGGAGGGGAGCGGCCGGCCGTCGGGCTGGCGCACGTCCTGGAAGCCGAGCCAGCGCAGGTACAGGGCCGCGGTGACCACCGCGTCCCGGGCGGTGCGGATGGTCACGGGCCGGAACTCGGGGCGGGGCACCGCCGGGCCGGTGGCGGGAGGCGGGCCGGACGGGGAGAGAACCGGCTCGGCCGCGCGAGGGGGCGTCCGTACGTCCCCACCGGCGGAGGCGGCCCCACCCGTGACCCCGCCCACCGGCTCCAGCGGATGCACCGGAATCAGCACCACCGTCCCGCACGAGCCGCACCCCACCTCCGGGTGCGGCCACTCGCTCTCCCGGCCGCAGGCCTCGCAGCGCACCGCGACCCAGCTGTCCGTCCAGGTGCGGTGGGTCAGCTCCCGGGGCGGCGACGACAGGTCCAGCGGCGGGACGACCGGACTCCCGCAGGCGCAGGGGAACACCGGGGCGGCGTAAGCGTTCTCGCGCAGGCACGCCGGGCAGCGCACCGGTACCGCATCCCCCATGAGACCTGGACCCCCTTCGACGCCGTGCGCAGGCCGTAGCTGTGCGTAGGCCCATGGTCCACCACCTGCCACCGCGGGGGTGGGCGGACCCCCGATTTTCGGCCGAGCCCTGGTTTTTCGTACAACTCACTGCCCAAGACGTGGCTTTTGGTGGGTTCCGAGGTGCCGTACCGCCTTGACGTTGCGGGGAGTCGCCGCTTAGCTTGTTCCGTATAGCAGAACAAAACTTCCGGATTACGGAAAAGCCTGACCCGCCAGACCCGCAGGAGAACTCGATGCCTCGTATGACAGCCGCCGCCGCTGCAGTGGAGATCCTCAAGCTTGAGGGTGTCGAACAAGCGTTCGGCGTTCCCGGTGCTGCGATCAACCCGTTCTACCGCGAGCTCAAGAACGTGGGCGGAATCGCGCACACGCTGGCCCGCCACGTCGAGGGTGCCTCGCACATGGCGGAGGGTTACACCCGCGCCAAGGCCGGCAACATCGGCGTCTGCATCGGTACCTCGGGCCCGGCCGGCACCGACATGATCACCGGCCTGTACTCCGCGATCGCGGACTCCATCCCGATCCTGTGCATCACCGGTCAGGCTCCGGTCTCGAAGCTCCACAAGGAGGACTTCCAGGCCGTCGACATCGCCTCGATCGCCAAGCCGGTCACCAAGAAGGCCACGACCGTTCTGGAGGCCGCCCAGGTTCCCGGCGTCTTCCAGGAGGCCTTCCACCTGATGCGTTCCGGCCGTCCGGGCCCGGTCCTGATCGACCTCCCGATCGACGTCCAGCTGACCGAGATCGAGTTCGACCCCGAGACCTACACCCCGCTGCCGGTCTACAAGCCGGCCGCCAGCCGCGTCCAGGCCCGCAAGGCCCTGCAGTTCCTGCTCGAGTCCGAGCGTCCGCTGATCGTCGCCGGTGGCGGCATCATCAACGCCGACGCCTCCGACCTGCTGGTCGAGTTCGCCGAGCTGACGAACGTCCCGGTCATCTCCACCCTCATGGGCTGGGGCGTCATCCCGGACGACCACGAGCTGGCCGCCGGCATGGTCGGTGTCCAGACCTCGCACCGCTACGGCAACGCGACGTTCCTGGAGTCGGACTTCGTCTTCGGCATCGGCAACCGCTGGGCCAACCGTCACACCGGTTACAACCTCGACGCCTACACCAAGGGCCGCAAGTTCGTCCACGTCGACATCGAGCCGACCCAGATCGGCAAGATCTTCGCCCCGGACTTCGGCATCGCCTCGGACGCCAAGGCGGCCCTGGAGCTCTTCGTCGAGATCGCCAAGGAGCTCAAGGCCGAGGGCAAGCTGCCCGACTTCAGCGCCTGGGCCGCTTCCGCCCAGGAGCGCAAGGCGACGCTGCTGCGCCGCACGCACTTCGACAACATCCCCATGAAGCCGCAGCGCGTCTACGAGGAGATGAACAAGGCGTTCGGCCCCGAGACCCGCTACGTCACCACCATCGGTCTGTCCCAGATCGCCGGTGCGCAGATGCTGCACGTCTACAAGCCGCGCAACTGGATCAACTGCGGCCAGGCCGGCCCCCTCGGCTGGACCATCCCGGCCGCGATCGGTGCCGCCACCGCGGACCCGGAGACCCCGATCGTCGCCCTGTCCGGCGACTACGACTTCCAGTTCATGATCGAGGAGCTGGCGGTCGCCGCCCAGCACAAGGTCCCCTACGTCCACGTCCTCGTGAACAACGCCTACCTGGGTCTGATCCGTCAGGCGCAGGGCGGCCTGGGCATCAACTTCGAGGTCAACCTCGAGTTCGAGAACATCAACACCCCCGAGCTGGGTGTCTACGGCGTCGACCACGTCAAGGTCGCCGAGGGCCTGGGCGTCAAGGCGATCCGCGTCACCGACCCGGACAAGCTGGGCGAGGCCTTCGAGACGGCCAAGAAGTGGGCCCAGGAGCACCAGGTCCCGGTCGTCGTCGAGGCCATCCTCGAGCGCATCACCAACATCTCGATGAGCAAGACGGTCGACATGAGCGACGTCACCGAGTTCGAGGAGCTCGCGACCGAGCTGGAGCACGCTCCGACCGCGATCCGCAACACCCTGTCCGCCTAGTCCCATCAGGCCGGTCTAGCACCACCGCACGGCCCCCGTCCCTCCTCCAGGAGGAACGGGGGCCGTTCCGCGTTCCCTGCGGGCCGCAGGTCCCGCCCCCGTTCCACCGGACGGCACGCCCGCGTGCCCGTGGGCGGTATAGGTTCGCCCGATGCGCAGATTCGCGGAGGCCGAGGACCTGTCGGGAGTGGTACGGGACGCCCTGGGAGGGGCGGTCCGGGTGGCCGGCGTGGAACGCCTGCGCGGCGGGAGCAAGAAGGGCGTCTACCGGGTCGGGCTCACCGGCTCCGGGACGCCGAGCGTGATCGTCTACAGCTGGGCGGACGAGGAGAACTTCTGGCCCGGGGGCACCGCGGGAGAAGGGGCCGGCGGGACGGACCCGTTCGCGCCCGCCTCCGGCCTGGAGCCGTTCCTGGCCGCGCAGCGGCTGCTGCACGGGCTCGGGGCCCGCGTACCCCGGCTGCTGCTGGCGGACGCCGGCCGGCAGCGGTACGCGGCCGACGTCGCCGTGGTCGAGGACGTCGCCGGGGGCACGCTGGAAGCGCTCTTCGAATCGGACCCCGGCGCCGCACGGAAGGCCCTGGCCGACCTGGCCGGGACCCTCGGCCGGATGCACGGCCACCGGGCCCCCCGCTACGGCAGGGTGGACCTGCTGGAGCGGGGAGGCGCCGCCCCGGGGAGCTCCTGCGAGCAGCTCGTCCTCGACCGGGCCCTGGCCGACCTCGCGCAAGCGGCGGGCCGCGACAGCAGGATCGGGGCGGCCCGCGGCCGGCTCGACGACCGGCTCCGGACCCTCCGGGCGCTGGTGGCGCCCCGCACGGAACACGGACTGATCCACGGGGAACTGGGCCCCGACCACGTGCTCGTGGCCCCCGGAGGGGAAGCGGTCCTCATCGACATCGAGGGCCTCATGTACTTCGACGTCGAGTGGGAGCACGTCTTCCTCCGGCTGCGCTTCCAGGAGCGCTACGAGGCCCTGGCCCGCACCGGCCTCGACCCGCGGCGCCTCGACCTCTACGCGCTGGCCATGCGCCTTTCCCTGGTGGCCGGCCCGCTGCGGCTCCTCGACGGGGACTTCCCCGACCGGGAGTTCATGCAGGGCATCGCCGAGCACAACCTCGCGGAGGCGCTGGCCCTGCTCCCGTAGGGACCGGGATGACGGGGAGGGCCCGCCTATCCTGCGGGAATGATCCATCCCATTGAACTCGTCATATTCGACTGCGACGGCGTGCTGGTCGACAGTGAACGCATCGCGGTGCGCGTGGATGCTCTCGTCCTGGCCGAGCTGGGATGGAGCCTCACCGAAGCCGAGATCGTCGAGCGCTTCATGGGCCGCTCGAGCCGGTCGATGACGCGGCAGATCGAGGACCACCTCGGCCGCGCCCTGCCGGCCGACTGGGAGGCGGAGTACGAGTCCCTCTACCGCGATGCGTTCGCCGCCGAGCTCACCCCTGTCGAGGGCATCGTCGACGCCCTCGACGCGCTCACCCGACTCCGCACCTGCGTGGCCTCCAGCGGGAGCCACGACAAGATGCGCTTCACCCTGGGGCTGACCGGTCTCCACTCCCGCTTCGAAGGCCGCATCTTCAGCGCCACCGAGGTCCGGCACGGCAAACCGGCCCCGGACCTGTTCCTCCACGCCGCGCGCCGGATGGGGGTCGCGCCCGAGGCGTGCGCCGTGGTCGAGGACAGCCAGTACGGTCTCCAGGCAGCCCGGGCCGCGGGCATGCGGGCCTTCGCCTACGCGGGAGGGATGACGCCCGCGGACCGGCTCGAAGGCCCCGGCACCGTCGTCTTCGACGACATGCGCGCACTGCCCGGCCTCCTCGCTGACGGATGACCACCTCCCGCCCCCCCCCCCCCCCCCCCCCCGCCCGGGGGGGAGAATACCACCGCGCCGAGGGGAGCGGGAGCAGGGC
>NZ_JBSFDF010000033.1:0-92889 GCF_053593795.1 Streptomyces sp. NPDC002104
CCCGCGGGAGGGGGGGGGGTGGGGTACCGGGCTGCCCCCGGACCCCCTGGGGCTCCGCCCCAGACCCCGCGCCTCAAACGCCGGCGAGGCTGGATGTGGCCGGCGTCGGCTCGCACGTGTCCGCGGCGCGGGCTGGACGGCCCGGAGGGCCGCTCCACCCCCGTCGCCCCTTGGGCGCGGGGCCCCGCAGGGACCGGGTACGAGGCAACGCGCCGGGGAACGGCGCCGCGCGCGGCAAGGGGTCCGGGGCGGAGCCCCAGGGGGTCCGGGCGCAGCCCGGGACCCCTTCAGCCCGTCCGGCGTTTGAGGACCGGGTCCGGGCGGAGCCCGGGGAACGGGCGAAGGGTGGGTAGGGGACCTTGCCCCGCAGGGCCGGCCCACCCGCACCCGCCCACCCGCACCAGGATCAGGCGGCCGTGGCGGGCCCCGCCGACCCACCACCGCCGGACGGAGTCCGGCGCAGCGACACGAAGCCCGCGCAGCGGTGCGAGTGGCGCGTCAAGGAGGGTGCGGCGCGTCAAGGAGGGTGTGGCGCGTCAAGGAGGGGTGTGGTGTTTCAGGGGCGGCCCTGGAGTTTGGCCGAGGCGGTTCGGGTGGGGGGGAGGGCGTTGTAGAGGTTGCGGCCGGGGCATTCCGTGGCGAAGCCGTCGCGGTGGCCCGAGATGACGTTCAGGCGGACGTTGCTGCCCTTCGCGTAGAGGTTGCCGCCGCCCGAGCGCAGGGTGGTCTTCGCCCGGGGGTCGGCTCCGAAGAGGCCGAGCTTCCAGGCCGTGAGGCGGGCCACCGCGTCGACCGCCGCCTTGGGGGCGGCCGTGGAGGTGAAGGTGCCGATGACCGCGACGCCCATGCTGTCCGTGTTGAAGCCCATGGTGTGCGCGCCGAGCACCGCCTTGGCGACTCCGCCCGCCCGGCCCTCGTAGACGGTGCCGCACTTGTCGACGGCGAAGTTGTAGCCGATGTCGCGCCAGCCGCTGCTGACCACGTGGTAGCGGTAGAGGCTGCGCAGGACCGCCGGGGCGTCCTTGCAGGCGTAGTTGTTGCCGGAGGCGGTGTGGTGGACGAAGGCGGCCTTGACCGTGTTCGTGTAGACGAAGCCCTTCTCGCGCAGGCTCTCGTCCGCGCCCCAGCCCAGCCGGGTGACGATCTTCGGGCGCGGGCCGATGTACGGGGCGGCCGCGAGCGCCTCGTCCGCGAGGACCGCGTCGGCGGTGGAGTCGGCCTTGTTGAGGGCGGGGATCTCCTGGGCTCCGAGGGGGGCCATCGGGACGTTGGCGGAGGAGGACTCCGCCATCTCCATCGTCATGCCGGGGAGGAGGGCCAGTTCGCCCTTGTCGTCGTCGTCGGTGGCGGGTGCGGGTTCCGCGGTGCCGTTCTTCGCGTCGGAGGGGATGCGGGAGGAGTCCCCCGGGTCCACCAGTTCGATGCGCAGGCCCGACGGGAGCCCGCTGCCGGCCTCGCGGCTGCCGTGTTCCGCCTGGACGCGGACCTCGATGCCGTCGGACTGTCCGACCCACAGGGGGGCGGTGCTGCCGCGGACCCGGCCGGTGCCCCGTTCCGCCGTGCCGGGGTCGGCGGCGTGTTCGCCGTTGTGGGTTTCGACGTCCTGCCAGTCGGACCAGGCCGAGGTGGTCACGGAGCGGGTGCGGACCTGGACGCGGCCGTCGAGCCGGGTGCTCGCGTCGTCCCAGACGACGCCGACCAGGGAGAAGGTCTTGACGTCGCGCGCGGCCAGGCCCTGCGTCTCGGGCAGCCGGGGCGAGGTGCTCATGCCGGGGACCCCGGGAGCGCGGTCCGCCGACGCGGGTCCCACGGGGGCGAGCGGCAGGGACTGGGTGGATCCGGCGGGGGTCACGGGGGCCGACGGGGCCGCGGGGGCCGACGGGGTCACGGGGGCCGCCTGCCCCGCCCCGGCCGATGGCCGCGTCGCTGCCGGGTGTGCGAGGGCCGTGGAGGGGAGCGCGAGCGGCAGGGCCAGTGCGGCAGCCGTCGCGACGCCGATCGAGGAAGCAAGGAATGCACGCATGGAAAGGATGCTGGGGACTGCGGCGGGCCCGCGCCATCCGAGAACTGACGTACCGTCCGGTCGCGGCACCGATACCCCTCCTCCGTACGGGGGATCGTGCTGCGGCCGTACGGAGGAGGGCCGCGGGGCGCCCGCGTAGGCTCTGGTCCGTGAACGCCACTGACCGCACCCCTGCCGACCTGCTGCGATCCGCGCTGGCCGCCGATCCCGGCCGCCCGCTCGTGACCTTCTACGACGACGCCACGGGCGAGCGCGTCGAATTGTCCGTCGCCACCTTCGCCAATTGGGTGGCCAAGACCGCCAATCTGCTCCAGGGCGACCTGGGCGCCGAGCCCGGTGACCGGCTCGCGCTGCTGCTCCCCTCGCACTGGCAGAGCGCCGTGTGGCTGCTCGCCTGTGCCTCGGTCGGGGTCGTGGTGGAGGTGGGCGGGGATCCGGGCGGCGCCGATCTCGTGGTGAGCGGCCCGGACACGCTGGAGGAGGCCGCCGCGTGCTCCGGCGAGCGGGTGGCGCTCGCGCTGCGGCCGCTGGGCGGGCGCTTCCCGCAGCCGCCGGCCGGGTTCGCCGACTACGCGGTCGAGGTGCCGGGGCAGGGCGACCGGTTCGCGCCCTTCCAGCCCGTGGACGCGGACGGCCCGGGCCTGGTGGTCGGCGGCGAGGAGCTCTCGTACGCCCGGATCTGCGAGCGGGCCCGCGAGGACGCGGGGAAGCTCGGCCTCGGCGAGGGGGCCCGGGTGCTGTCCCGGCAGGGCTACGACAGCTGGGAGGGGCTCTCGGCCGGGCTGTACGCGGCCCTGGCCACGGGCGGCTCCGTGGTGCTGTGCCGCAATGCCGGGGGGCTCTCGGAGGCGGCCCTGGCGCAGCGGATCGAGAGCGAGCGGGTCACGCACACGGTCTGACCCGGGCCGGCCGGGGCGTCACCCACACCGCCCAATGCCGGATCCGGGCGATTTGTCACCCACATGGCCCTGTACACGGCCGTGCCCCCGGGCCGCATCGGTGCCCCGGGGGCAGGATCGGCACAGGCCGTACTCACCCGTACGGCCCGTACCGGTTCGGGTGAGGGGACGGAACGCGAGTGACGGACAGCGCGGGCATACCGGGCGGCACCGATGCGGCCGGAGGCGACCAGCCTCCGAACGGCCGCAGGCGGCGCCGGCTGCTGCGCTGGATCGGGCTCGGGACCGGCCTGCTGGTCGTCGCCGGGGCGGGCACGGGCTGGTGGATCTACTCCGTCCTCGACGGGAACATCTCCGAGGACACCTCCGCCGCCGCCGAGCTGCGGCGCTACGACAAGGAGCGCCCGGTCCACCTGGCGGGCGGCGCGCAGAACATCCTGCTGATCGGCTCGGACTCGCGCACCGGCGCGGGCAACGCGCGGTACGGGCAGGACAAGGGCACGCAGCGCTCCGACACCACGATCCTGCTGCACCTGCCGGCGGACCGGAAGAGCGCGACGGCGGTGTCGATACCGCGGGACCTGATGACGGAGATACCCGCCTGCCTGAAGTCGGACGGCACCCGCACCAGCGAGCAGTTCGCCCAGTTCAACTGGGCCTTCGAGTGGGGCGGCACCGCCTGCACGGTCCGTACGGTCGAGGCGATGACCGGGATCCGGGTCGATCACCACATGGTGCTGGACTTCAGCGGCTTCAAGAAGATGGTGGACGCCATCGGCGGGGTGGAGGTGTGCCTGCAGCGGCCGGTCAACGACACCGAGGCCAAGCTGAAGCTGCCCGCGGGCCGCCAGACCCTGCAGGGCGAGCAGGCGCTGGGCTTCGTACGGGCGCGCCACAGCCTGGGCAACGGCAGCGACACCGAGCGGATGGAGCGCCAGCAGGCGTTCCTCGGCTCGCTCGTCAAGAAGGTGCAGAGCAACGGGGTGCTGCTCAATCCGGCCCGGCTGTACCCGCTGCTGGACGCGGCGACCTCCTCGGTGACCACCGACCCGGGGCTGGCCTCGCTGCGCGGGCTGTACGAGCTCGTCCGGGGGGTGCGCGACATCCCGACCGAGCAGATCAAGTTCCTCACGGTGCCGCGCCGGCCGTACGCGGCCAACCGCAACCGGGACGAGCTGCGGGAACCGGACGCGACGCAGCTCTTCCAGCGGCTGCGCTCGGACCAGCCGCTCACCATCGCCCCGCCCGCGGCCACGGCCTCGCCCGCGCCGGTCTCCCGGCCGGACGACGGGCAGCGGGAGGAGGCGGCGGCCGAGGAGGACAACGAGAACGGTGCCGCGAACGGCAGCGGGGACCGGCCGGGAACCGCTGAACCCTCCGCGCCCGTCCCCACCTTCACCGGGACGACGGCCGGAGTCGCCGACTGCCGGTAAAGCAATCCCAAAAGCCGGTGCCGGGGCCGAGCTTGTTGGGGAGATTGCCCCGTTGTAAGTGCGTGGAATTCATCACCAGCATGGTTTGCGGCGAACCTGTCCGGATAAGGTGAGCGATCCGGCGGGCGGCCAGCACAGAGGCCGTGCGCCAGCAGCCGGATCGTTGACCGTGCGCCTGGGGGAGGCGCGTCGCGAAGCACCGACGGAGGATTCGAGCAAACCGTGGATGCGCAAAGCCGTGGACGGGCCGACGAGATCGACCCCGCAGACCAGTGGGTGCTGAACCCCCGCACCGGCAACTACGAGCTGCGACTGGAGCAATCCGCTGCGCAAGCGCCCTCGCAGCGGCGCGCGCCCGGCGCGACGCCGCGCAGAGCTCCCGGCTCCCCCGGCTCCCCCGCTTCGCCCGGATCCCCCGCCTCCCCCGCGGTTCCCGGGCCGCGCCGCGGTGACGCCCCGCCCGGCGGCGGCCGGCGCGGCTCGCGCCCCCGCAAGGGCGGAGGCGGCGGCGGGCGGCGCAAGAAGATCCTGGTCGCCACCGGCGGAACGCTGGCGTTCCTGCTGGTCGGCGGGTCGATCGCGGGCTACCTCTACTACGACCACCTGAACGGCAACCTCAACGTCACCGACATCGGCGACGCCGGTACGAGCGGCGGGTTCAAGAAGGACCAGCCGATCAACATCCTCGTCATCGGCACGGACAAGCGCAGCGGTGCGGGCAACGAGGGGTACGGGGACGCCGGCAGCGTCGGGCACGCCGACACCACGATCCTCTTCCACGTCGCGAAGGACCGCTCCAACGCCACCGCGCTGTCCATCCCGCGCGACCTGATCACCGATGTGCCGACCTGCCCCACGAAGCAGCCGGACGGCTCGACGAAGGACATCCCCGGCGAGCGGGGGGCCCGCTTCAACACCAGCCTGGGGCAGGCCGGGCGGGACCCGGGCTGCACGATGCGCACGGTCAAGGAGCTCACCGGGATCCAGGTCGACCACTTCATGATGGCCGACTTCAACGCGGTGAAGAACCTGAGCACGGCGGTCGGCGGCGTACCGGTCTGCGTGGCGAAGGACGTGAACGACAAGGACTCCAAGCTCAAGCTGACGGCGGGCGAGCACCGGCTGCAGGGCGAGCAGGCGCTGGCCTTCGTACGGACCCGGCACGCCTTCGGCCAGCGCAGCGACCTCGACCGCATCAAGACCCAGCAGCAGTTCCTGGGTTCGATGATGCGGGAGATGAAGTCGAAGGAGACGCTGACCAGTCCGCAGAAGTTCCTCTCCCTCGCCGAGGCGGCCACCAAGTCGCTGAGCGTGGACTCGGGCATAGGGTCGATCGCCAAACTCACCGATCTCGCGGGCGAGTTGAAGGGGATCGATCTCAAGAACATCACCTTCACCACCCTCCCGGTCATCGACAATCCGGCGGAGCCGGCCGGCGCCAAGGCCACCGTGGTGGTCAAGCAGGCACAGGCGGAGCCCCTGCTCCAGATGATCCGCGGCGACGTCTCGCTGACCGAGGTCGAGAAGAAGGAACAGGCCGCGAAGGACGCGGCGAACGCCGACGCGAAGGCCAAGCTGGACGCCCTGATGCAGGGCCCCCGCGCGGCGGCCAAGGACGTGCGGGTGGACGTCTACAACGGCGGCGGCCCGGCCGGATCCGCGTCCGGCACGCTGACCTGGCTGCAGAACACCAAGGGGGTGCTCAAGTCCAGCAACCTGGGCAACGCGCCCGCCAAGGTGGCGGCCACGCAGCTGGAGTACGCGCCCAACCAGGCGGACCAGGCGCGGGCGTTGGCGGACATGATGGGGCTGCCGGCGACGGCGTTGAAGGCGGGCACGGCCGACGCCGCGCCCAGGACGCCGATGAAGCTGACGCTCGGTGCGGATTTCAAGGGGGCGGGGGTCTCCCTGACGGCGCCGCAGCAGGCGCCCGAGGGCGTCCAGCGGGTGGAGGCGGACAAGTCCGTCTGCGCGAAGTGACCGACAGGGGGGCCGACCGGCTCTCCACGGTCACGAAATGACGGGCCGGAATCCGTCGGACCGGCACAATACCGACACAGAGTGATCGTGATGGGGGACGCGTGAGGCACAGCAGCGTGCAAGGGGAGGGGGCGCCGGGCCGGGCCGGCGACGGCATATCCGGCCCCGGCACCCGTCCGACGGCCAGCAGTGCCGTACCCACGCCGAGGTCCGGCTCCCGCAGAGGCGCGGGCGCGGGCGGCGGCAATCGGCCGACCCGGCGGGGACGGCGCCGCGCACTGCGCTGGGCGGCCTCCGTCGTCGCGCTGCTCATACTCGGGACGGCGGCGGCCGGTTACCTCTACTACCGCCACCTCAACGGCAACATCCGCAGCGGCCAGCGTCTGAGCGGCGACAGCGGGGTGGCCCGCAGCGAGGCCGACGCATCGGGCCGGCGCCCGATCAACATCCTGATGCTCGGCTCCGACGTCCGCGACGAGGAGAACGCGAAGCTCGGCGGCGGCTGGGACAACATCGGCGACCCCGCCCGGGCCGACGTGCAGATGCTGATCCACATATCGGCCGACCGGAAGAACGCCTCGGTGACTTCCGTTCCGCGCGACACGCTCGTGGACGTCCCGGAGTGCACCGACCCCGAGACGGGCAAGAAGCACAAGGCGGCCAAGATGATGATCAACGAGAGCTTCGCGAACGGGGGCGCGGGCTGCACCCTGGCCACCTGGGAGAAGATGGCCAACGTCTACATCGACCACTGGATGACGATCGACTTCGTCGGGGTCGTGAGCATGGCCGACGCGATCGGCGGCGTCGACGTCTGCGTCAACCAGAACGTCTTCGACCAGTCGGAGCCGGGGTCGGGCGAAGGCGGTTCCGGCCTCAAGCTGAAGGCCGGCACCACCAGGATCCAGGGCCAGCAGGCGCTCCAGTGGCTGCGTACCCGGCACTCCTTCGGCAGTGACATGGGCCGGGCCAAGGCGCAGCACATGTACATGAACTCGATGATGCGCGGGCTCAAGAGCCAGAACGCCTTCACCGACCTGCCCCGCCTCACCGGCCTGGCGGAGGCGGCGACCAAGTCGCTGCAGGTGTCGGAGGAGATCGGGACGGTCAAGAAGCTCCTCGACCTCGCCCTGCTGCTCAAGGACGTGCCGATCAACCGCATCACCTCGACCACGATCCCGGTGCTGCAGGCCCCCAGCGACAAGGACCGGCTGATCCTCGATCCCAAGGACGCCCCGAAGGTGTGGGACCTCCTCCGCAAGGACGTCGCCCTGGACAAGAACGGCGACCCGGCCCCCGCCGCGAGCGCGTCGCCGTCGACCCCCGCGCCGGGCACGCAGCCGTCCTCCGCGCCGCCGGCCTCCGTGCCCGCGAAGATCGCCGTACAGGTGGTCAACGGCACGGGCGTCGGCGCGCAGCCGGTGGCCAAGCGGGCCACGGCCGTGGCGGGCCACCTGGTCGCCAAGGGGTTCACCCTGGCCAAGGCGGACGGCGCGCTCATCCCGGAGAAGGCCACGGTCGTCCGCTACGCCACCGACGCGCAGGCCGCCGACGCGCAGAGCGTCGCCGCGGCGCTCGGGATCCCGGGCACCTCCGTGCAGAAGTCGGCCGGGGCCGCGAAGATCACGGTCCTGGTGGGCGCGGACTGGCGCGAGGGCGCCGTCTACCCGCAGCAGGCGCCGCCCCAGGCCGGCGACGTCCCGGACACGGCCGACGCGCTCAACGCCACGGACACCAGCTGCATGGACATCTACAAGCCGTACCGCTGGTGAGCCGGGCCGGCCTGAGCCGACCTGAGCCGACCCGAGCCGACCTGAGCTGAGCCGAGAGGCCGGGCGGCCTCGACACCGAAAGGGGTGACCCGGTCCGACGAGGACCGGGTCACCCCTTTCGTGTGGGCTCCGTGTGCGTTCCGGGTGCGTTCCGGGCGGGTGCCGGGATCAGCGGCCGGCGGGGTCCCGGCTCACCGACGGGCGGCGGCTCGCGATGACCTTGGCGGCGAGCGAGCGCGGGCTGGTCAGGAAGCCGTAGCCCCAGCTCACGTGCATGGTCGCCAGGGCGACGGGGATCCGCAGCCGGGCGCCCAGGGACAGCCCCTTGCCGGCCGGGACGGAGCCGGCGGTGATCGCCGCGAGGTAGCCCGCCGGGAGGACGAAGGCCCACGGGGTGACGGCCGCGCCGACGACCAGGCCCGCGGCGATCGCGCAGACGGCGGCCGGCGGGGCGAGGTAGCGCAGGTTGATGGAGCCCGCGTGGTAGCGGGCCACCACGTGGCGCCAGCGCCCGTAGTCCTTGTACTGCTTGGCGAGCGCCCGCACCGAGGGGCGCGGCCGGTACTGGACCTTCAGCTCCGGCGAGAACCAGATCAGGCCGCCGGCCTCGCGGATGCGGTAGTTCAGTTCCCAGTCCTGCGCGCGGATGAACTCCACGTTGTACCCGCCGGCGGCCTCCAGGGCCTCCCGACGGAACACCCCGAGGTAGACGGTGTCGGCGGGGCCGGCCTTGCCACCGGTGTGGAAGGCGGCGTTGCCGACGCCGATGCGCGAGGTCATCGCGGCGGCGACGGCGTCCTCCCAGGCGTTCTCGCCCTCGGCGTGCATGATGCCGCCGACGTTCTGCGCGCCGGTCTCCTCCAGGAGGCGGACCGCGGTGGCGATGTAGTTGGGGGAGAGCATGCCGTGGCCGTCCACGCGCACCACGATCGGATGGCGCGAGGCCTGGATGGCCGCGTTGAGAGCGGCGGGGGTGCGGCCGGTGGGGTTCGGGACGGTCTGGACGCGGGCGCGTTCGTTCGACGCGGACTCCCGTACCAGCTCGGCGGCGATCTCGTCGGTACGGTCCTTGGACGGCCCGAGGGCGATCACCACTTCCATCTCACCCCCGTACTCCTGTCCGAGGATGTGGTGGACCGAGTCGCGCAGGTGGCGCTCCTCGTCGAGCACCGGCATGATCACCGAGACTGCGGGCTGCTGGGCGGGCATGTGGTCCTTCAAGGTCGGGTATCGGTGTCACGTTACCGCGTACGGGGGAACCGGGTGCGCGCCGGATGAGCAGTACGGACAGCAGCTGATCGTATGGACCTACTGTTCTGACGAATCCGCCGATCGTGCGAGGTGTCCCCCGTGCCCCAGCCGCACCGTCCCACCCGACCCGCCCTGCCCGCCCGGTCCGCCCGGCCGTCGCAGCGCGCGCCGCGGCCCGGCGGACCGGCCGGAAACCGGGCGGGCGGTGGCCGCCCGGCGGACAGACCCCGCTGGGGGGTCCGGCTCGCCGCCGGACTGTCGGTGCTCGTCCTGGGCTCGGGCGCCCTCGGGCACGCGGTGATGACCGGACTGGACACCGGGATCCAGCGCGTGGATCCCTTCAAGGACATGAAGAACCGGCCGCAGGCCGGGCACGGGCTGAACTTCCTGCTCGTCGGAACCGACGGCCGCGACAAGATCACCGCCGAGGAGAAGCGCGAGTACCGCCTGGGCGGCGCGCCCTGCCACTGCACCGACACCGTCATGCTGGTCCACCTCTCGGCGGACCGGTCCCGGGCCAGTGTGGTCAGCCTCCCCCGCGACAGCTTCGTCGAGCTGCCCGCGCACGTGGACGGCTCCAGCGGCAAGCCGCACGGGGCCCACCCCGTGAAGCTGAACGCCGCCTACGCCGAGGGCGGGCCCCAGCTGACCGTGCGCACCGTCGAGAGCATGACGCGCGTGAAGATCGACCACTACCTGGAGGTCGACTTCACCAGCTTCATGAAGACGGTCGACGCCATGGGCGGCGTGGAGATCTGCACCGCCAAGACCATGAAGGACCCCAACACCGGCCTCGACCTGCTCCCCGGCACCCACCGGCTCAGCGGCGGCCAGGCCCTGCAGTACGTGCGCTCGCGCCATGTCGACGGGGCCTCGGACCTGGGCCGGATGCAGCGCCAGCAGCGGTTCATCGCCGCGCTGATCAAGCAGGCCACGGGCGGCGGGGTGCTGCTCAATCCCGTCAAGTTCAAGCAGGTCAGCTCCACCCTGCTGGGTTCGGTCCGGGCCGACCGGGGCTTCGGCTCCGAGCAGATGCTGGCGCTCGGGCAGGCGATGCGCGATTTCACCCCCTCCTCCTCGGAGTTCGCCTCCGTGCCCGTCGGCAACCCCTCCTTCCCGGTCAAGGGCCTCGGCTCCACGGTGAAATGGGACGGGCCGAAGGCCGCGAAGCTCTTCCAGGCGCTGCGCGAGGACCGGCCGATGGCCCCGCCCGCGGCCCCCGCCCCCGCCGCCGGCAAGCCGGTGCAGCGGCAGCCGGCGGTGCCGGTGGACGTGCCGCCGGGGCAGGTCCGGGTGCAGGTGGAGAACGGCACCCGGATCGACGGGCTGGGCACCCGGGTGGACTCGGCGCTGCGCGCCACCGGCTTCGACACCACCCGGGCTCCGGGGAACGGCGCGAGCCGGGACGTCAAGCGCACGGTGATCACGTACGACCCGCGCTGGGACCGGTCGGCCCGTACGGTGTCCACCGCGCTGCCCGGCAGCGAGATGCGGGCCGTGCGCGGGCAGGGGCGGACCGTGGTGGTGATCGCGGGCGCCGACTACCGCAAGGTGGTGGCGGTGCGCGCGGAGGACCCGTACCAGGGCGAGTTCGGTGTGGTCACCGGCGACCAGGTGGTCTGCGGCGGCTCCTGAGCGGGCCCGCGTACGGGGCGGCTCACAGCGGGTCCCCGAGGGGGCCGTACTCCTCCTGGAGGTTCGCGGCCCAGTGGGCGGCGAAGTCCGGCTGGGTGCCGTCGGCGTCGGTGAAGCCGTACTCGCGGTAGAGGCCCCAGGTGGCCAGGGCCCGTCCGGTCTTGGCCATGACCTCGGGGTCGGCGGCCAGTGCGGCGACGGCCCGGCCGAGGTAGGCCGGGGTCTCCGAGTGGGCGAAGTGGGGGTCCTGGGCCGCGGCGTCGCGCCAGTTGGCCTCGGTGACGCCGAAGTGCTCCAGCAGGGCCTCCGAGCGCAGGAAGCCCGGGGTGATCGCCACGGCCGCGACGCCGTGCGGCCGCAGCTCGGCGGCGATCCTGTCGACGAGGGCCCGGACCTCTTCGGGACTGCTGTGGTCGGTCCGTACGGGACAGGCCGGCCCCCGCGGTGACCGCCCGTACGGTGCGGGCCAGCGCCGCGGCGTCGGTTCCGGCGCGGAGCTCGCCCGTGCCGGCCGCCTCCGTCAGCAGCTCCTCGATGACCCGCCCGTGCGTACGGTGCACGGCCAGCGCGCGCTCGTAGAGCTCGGGATCCGCGAGGTCGGCGCAGAGGAACGCCAGGTGGTGGGCGAAGCTCTCCGGCGTGGCCATCACGGCCACCGACTCCACCGTGAGCTCCACGAGGGCGCCGAGCGCCGAACCGTGGGAGCGGCGCACCCGGCCGGCCGTCTCCTCCGCGTCCTTCTGGGACAGGTCGGCGAGTGCCAGGAGCAGACCGCGCTTGGACCCGAACCGCTGGACCAGGGTCCCCGGCACCGGCCCGACCTTCGCCCCGGGGGGCGTCCGGGACGGTCACATCCGGAACCAGCCGTCCGCGCGAGCCTGCTCCATCGCCTCGAAGAAGGCGTCCGCCACCTTCGCGTACCCGGTGCCGTTCGGGTGCAGACCGTCGGCCAGCTCGGCCGGCGTGGACGCGTCCGCCTGGTCCGCGGGGGTCAGCCAGGGGGCCTTGGCGAAGCGGAAGTGCCTGCCCGCGGCCTGTTGCCGGGTCTCGATCCGCTTGAGGCGCCGGTTGTACACCGCGATGGGTCCGGAGATGTCCCGGCCCTTCGAGCCGGGGGTCGAGGGGACCAGGCCCTGCATGATGACGGTGATCCCCGGGCGCAGGGTGAAGATCCGGTCGACCAGTTCCCCGGCCTCGTCCGCGGCCCCGTCGGGGTCGCCGCCGCGGTTCAGGTCGTTCAGTCCTATGTGCAGCAGGATCACGTCGGGCCCGGCGGCCTCGATCCAGCGGTCGACCCCGGCACGGATCCGGCCGACGGTGTAGCCGGGATGCCCTTCGTGCTGGTTGTCCTCCATGGGGCCCTGGGAGCGGGACCCCACGAAGTCGATGCGGTACGCCGACTGGCCCGCGACCAGCCGCCCCAGCGGCAGCCGGTAGCCGCCGAAGTCGGAGCTGCCCACGCCGGCGGTCGTCGAGGCCCCGAGGGGCATGACGCGCAGGGTGCGGGGCGCTCGCGGGTCGGAGGAGTCCCGGGAGGGGGCGGTCGGGAGCGACGGGCCCTTGGCGGCGGGCGCCTTTCCGGAGCCCTCCGTCAGCAGCGGGACCGCCGCGGCGAAACCTGCGAGGCCGGCTACGCCTGCGATGCATGCGAACACGGCCGATCGGCGGTTCATGATGCCTTCCGGATGGGGCGGGGCGGCAGCGGGGCCACGGGCGGACGCGGGGGCACGGACGCTCCCCCTGGGGGGGCCGGCGTCCGGAGGTCGGCGTCCAGAGGTCGGCGTCTAGAGGTCGGCGTCCAGCCCCTGCGCGGACCGCTCCTCCCGCAGGTCGCGGATGGCCTGGCGGCGGGCGAGCCGGTGGGTGCGGCGGATCTGGGCCTCCTGGTAGCGCCGCTCGTCCCGCTCCGTCTCGGGGAGGACGGGGGGCACCTGGCGGGGCTTGCCCTCGGCGTCGACCGCGGCGAAGACGAGGTAGGCGCTGCCGACCTGGGTGGCGGGGGTGGACTCGTTCCACCGCTCCGCGAGGACGCGTACGCCGATCTCCATGGAGGAGCGGCCGGTCCAGTTGCACTGGGCCTTGACGTGGACGAGGTCGCCTACGCGGACCGGGGCGAGGAAGGCCATCTCGTCCATGGAAGCGGTGACCGCCGGGCCGCCGGAGTGGCGGCCGGCCACGGCACCGGCCGCGTCGTCCACCAGCTTCATGATCACTCCGCCGTGCACCGTGCCGAGCAGGTTGGTGTCATTGGCGGTCATGATGTGGCTCAGGGTGGTGCGGGACGCCGAGATCGGCTTTCCCGGCAGCTCGCCCGGTATCTCTGTCATGGGGACAGCTTAAGTGCGGCTCGCTGGTGTCAGGTGTGCAACAGCACCGGTACGAAGAGCCGCCGGGGGTGTTCCGCGGCCCTCCCCGCCAGGCATTCTTGGGCACATGAGTGACTGGGACGGGTGGAGCGGCGAGCAGGACCAGCGTGGCCGCCGCGATGACGGGTACGGCCGCGGCAGCGGTCAGGCGGAGCCGGAAGGCGCACAGCGGATGAGGCACGTCCAGCGGCCCGGCCCCCAGGCGTCCCGGCAGCCGCAGCAGCCGCCGCAGCCCCGGCAGCCCCCGCGCCGCCCGGCCCAGCCGCCGGCCGGGCCCGCCTACGTGCCTCCGCAGCAGGGCGGCTCGTACGACGGCGGCGCAAGCTACGACAGCGGTTACAACACCGGCCAGGTCTACGGCGGCGGCCAGCCGCCCAGCGGCCCGCGCGGGCGCGGTGCGGGCGGCCCCGGCGGCCCGGCCCGGCCGGCGGGTCCGGCCCCGGACTGGCGCAAGCGGATCAAGATCGGCTCGATCGTGCTGGTGTCCGGCCTGCTCGTGACGGGCATCGGCACCTACTTCTGGGCCGACTCCAACGTGCGCCGCGAGGTCGACCTCTCCAAGGTCATCGAGCGCCCCAAGGAGGGCGACTGCACGACCTACCTGATCGTGGGCTCCGACAGCCGTGAGGGCATGTCCGCCGAGGACAAGAAGAAGCTCCACACCGGCTCGGCCGAGGGCAAGCGCACCGACTCGATGATGATCCTCGCCAAGTGCTCCAGCGGGAACACGATGATCTCCCTGCCGCGCGACTCCGACGTGGAGATCCCCTCCTTCGTCGGCTCGGAGTCGGGCAAGAAGTTCGCGGGCACGGGCAAGCGCACCAAGCTGAACGCGGCGTACGCGCAGGACGGCCCGGAGCTGCTGGTACGGACGGTGGAGTTCAACACCGGCCTGCGCATCGACCACTACGCGGAGATCGGTTTCGCCGGCTTCGCGAACATCGTGGACGCGCTGGGCGGGGTGGAGCTGAACATCGACAAGGGGTTCAAGGACGAGAAGTCCGGGGCCGACTTCAAGGAGGGCACCCAGACGCTGAACGGCGAGCAGTCGCTGGCCTACGTACGGACCCGCTACGCCTTCGCCGAGTCGGACCTGCAGCGGACCAAGAACCAGCAGAAGTTCCTGTCGGCGCTGGCGAGCCAGGCGGCGACCCCCTCGACGATCCTGAACCCGTTCGCGCTGTACCCGGTGCTGGGCGCGGGTCTGGACACGCTGATCGTGGACAAGGACATGGGGCTGTGGGACATGGGGTCGATGTTCTTCGCGATGAAGGGCATCAGCGGCGGTGACGGCGTGTCCATGAACATGCCGATCTCCGGCCAGCGCGGCGGCAACCTCGTCTGGGACAAGGCGAAGGTGCAGCAGCTGGTGCAGCAGATCCAGAAGGACGAGAAGGTCACCGTCCGCGGGAACTGATCACGCGGACCGGTCACGCGGACCGGTCACGGAGCCGGGCGCCCCACGCGGGGCGCCCGCCCCGGCTCAGGCGTCGGCTCAGGCGTCGGCTCAGGCGTCGGAGGAGAAGCGGATCGCCGCGTCGGGCAGCCGCGCCCCGCACCAGACCCGGGCCCCGGCGCGGAGCTCGTTGTCGGCCCCCACCTCGGCTCCGTCCCCGATGACGGCGGCGTCCAGTACGGTCCGCGCGCCCACCGAGGCACCGGCGCCGATCAGGCTCGCGGACACCTGCGCGTCGGGGCCGACGACCGCGTCCGCCAGCACGATGGAGCCCTGGACCACCGCGCCCGCCTCGATGCGGGCTCCGGCGCCCACGACGGTGCCCCCCGACAGCTTGGCCCCGGCCGCCACGTGGGCGCCGGGCAGGACGAGGGACTCGCCGCGGCGTCCGGGGACGGCCGGGGAGGGCACGACGCCGCGGACCAGGTCGGCGGAGGCCTGGATGATCGCCTCCGGCTTGCCGAGGTCCATCCAGTACGTGTTCTCGGTGACCCCGTGCAGCGTGGCCCCGGAGGCGAGCAGCCCGGGGAAGGTCTCGCGCTCCACGGAAACGGACCGCCCGGCCGGGATGGTGTCGATGACGCTGCGCCGGAAGACGTAGCAGCCGGCGTTGATCTGGTCGGTGACGATCTCCTCCGGCGTCTGCGGCTTCTCCGTGAAGGCCAGCACCCGCCCGTGGGCGTCCGTGGGGACCAGGCCGAAGGCGCGCGGGTCGTCGACCCGGACCAGGTGCAGGGAGACGTCGGCGTCGGCCGCCTTGTGCGATTCGACGAGCCCGGCGATGTCCAGGCCGGTGAGGATGTCCCCGTTGAAGACGAGCACGGAGGAGTCCGGGCCGCCGGTGAGCAGCCGGGCCGCGTTGCGGATGGCGCCGCCGGTGCCCAGCGGCTCGTCCTCGACCACGTACTCCAGGTGGACCCCGAAGTCGGACCCGTCCCCGAAGTAGGGCTCGAAGACCTCGGCGAGGTAGCAGGTCGCCATCACGATGTGCGTGACGCCCGCGGCTGCGGCGCGGGCTATCTGGTGGGCGAGGAAGGGAACACCTGCCGTGTGCACCATCGGCTTCGGCGTGTTCACCGTGACGGGGCGCAACCGCGTCCCCTGTCCGCCGACCAGCAGGATCGCTTCGGTCATTTGCGTTCTCCCCAACCGGTTCCGGCGTACGAAGGTCCAAATTTAGCCCATCCGGGGGGTCCCCAGGGCGCTGGTGCCGGATGTGCGCGGCCGTCTGCGCCGCAGGCCAGGGCCCTGGGTGGCATATGGGTCGGCGTGGCCGGAAAATTGCCGCCCCGGGCGCGGGAAACGCGAGGTCCCCCGGTCGTCGATCGGGGGACCTCGCGTCCGGCGGGGGGGCGGGCCGCTACGGCAGGTTGCGGGCCATGACGATCCGCTGGACCTGGTTGGTGCCCTCGTAGATCTGGGTGATCTTCGCGTCGCGCATCATGCGCTCCACCGGGTAGTCCCGGGTGTAGCCGTAGCCGCCGAGGAGCTGGACGGCGTCCGTGGTGACCTCCATGGCCACGTCGGAGGCGAAGCACTTGGCCGCGGCGCCGAAGAAGGTGAGGTCCTCGTGCGGGCCGCCGCCGGAGACGCGCTCCGAGCGGGCCGCGGCCGAGTAGGTCAGCTGGCGGGCGGCCTCGATCTTCATGGCCATGTCCGCGAGCATGAACTGCACGCCCTGGAAGTCGCCGATCGGCTTGCCGAACTGCTTGCGCTCCTGGACGTAGCCCTTGGCGTAGTCCAGGGCGCCCTGGGCGATGCCCAGCGCCTGGGCGGCGATGGTGATGCGGGTGTGGTCGAGGGTCTTCATCGCGGTGGCGAATCCGGTGCCCTCGGCGCCGATCATGCGGTCGGCCGGGATGCGGACGTTGTCGAGGTAGACCTCGCGCGTCGGGGAGCCCTTGATGCCGAGCTTCTTCTCCGGGGCGCCGAAGGAGACGCCCTCGTCGGACTTCTCGACCACGAAGGCCGAGATGCCCTTGGAGCGCTTCTCCGGGTCGGTGACGGCCATGACCGTGTAGTACTCGGAGACGCCGGCGTTGGTGATCCAGCGCTTGACGCCGTTGAGCACCCAGAAGTCGCCGTCGCGCACCGCGCGGGTCTTCATGCCGGCCGCGTCGGAGCCCGCGTCGGGCTCGGAGAGGGCGTACGAGAACATCGCGTCGCCCTTGGCCAGCGGGCCGAGGTACTTGGCCTTGAGCTCCTCGGAGCCGGAGAGGATCACCGGGAGCGAGCCGAGCTTGTTGACCGCCGGGATGAGGGAGGAGGAGGCGCAGACGCGGGCCACCTCCTCGATCACGATCACGGTGGCGAGCGCGTCGGCGCCGGCGCCGCCGTAGGACTCGGGCACGTGGACGGCGTGCAGGTCGCTGGCGACGAGGGCGTCCAGGGCCTCCTGCGGAAAGCGGGACTCCTCGTCGACCGCGGCGGCGAAGGGCATGATCTTCGCCTCCGCGAGCGCGCGGACGGACTCGCGGAGCATGTCGTGCTCCTCGGCCGGGCGGTACAGGTCGAAGTCGGCAGAACCCGCCAAGATCTCTCACTCCCCAGGTGGTGCGTGGTGTTAACTACCGTTAAGTAGCCCAAGCTTAGTGTCCGCCCGCCGACCGCGACACGGCCGTCGCACGTGAGTTGCGTGACAGCGGAGCCGGTGCGGGCGGCGCGGAGACGGCCACGGGATGGCCGGCGGGCGGCGGACGGGTGACGGACGCCGGAATGCATCCCCGGTCACCGGCCCGACTATGCTCGGTTGCCGCGCACGGCCCCGCACCTCCAGGAGCACTCATGGCCCCCCTCAAGATCACTGTGATCGGCACCGGATACCTCGGCGCCACGCACGCCGCCGCGATGGCGGAGCTGGGGTTCGAGGTGCTCGGACTGGACGTGGTGCCGGAGAAGATCGCCCTGCTGGCCTCCGGCCGCGTCCCCATGTACGAGCCGGGGCTGGAGGAACTGCTGGCCGCGCACGTGGCCGGACTGCCGGGCTCCACGGGCCGGCTGCGCTTCACCACCTCCTACGAGGAGGCCGGCGCCTTCGGCGACGTCCACTTCGTCTGCGTGAACACCCCGCAGAAGCACGGCGAGTACGCCTGCGACATGGGTTACGTCGACTCCGCCGTGGAATCGCTCGCCCCGCACCTGACCCGGCCCGCCCTGGTAGTCGGCAAGTCCACCGTGCCCGTGGGCTCCGCCGAGCGCCTCGCCGCGAAGCTGACCGCGCTCGCCCCGGCCGGCGAGGAGATCGAGCTCGCCTGGAACCCGGAGTTCCTGCGCGAGGGCTTCGCCGTCCAGGACACCCTGCACCCGGACCGGATCGTCATCGGGATCGACGGCGAACGGGGCGCGCACGCCGAGAAGCTCCTGCGGGAGGTCTACGCGACCCCCATGGGCGAGGGCACCCCGCTGGTCGTCACCGACTTCCCCACCGCCGAACTCGTCAAGACCGCGGCCAACTCCTTCCTCGCCACGAAGATCTCCTTCATCAACGCCATGGCCGAGGTCTGCGAGGCCGCCGGCGGCGACGTGGTGAAGCTGGCCGAGGCCATCGGCCACGACGAGCGCATCGGAAAGAAGTTCCTGCGCGCCGGCATCGGTTTCGGCGGCGGCTGCCTGCCCAAGGACATCCGCGCCTTCATGGCGCGGGCCGGCGAGCTCGGCGCCGACCAGGCCCTGACCTTCCTGCGCGAGGTCGACTCCATCAACATGCGCCGCCGCGGCCACATGGTCGAGCTGGCCCGCGACGCCGTCGGCGGCTCCTTCCTCGGCAAGCGGGTCGCCGTCCTCGGCGCCACCTTCAAGCCCGACTCCGACGACGTCCGCGACTCCCCCGCGCTGAACGTGGCCGGCCAGATCCACCTCCAGGGCGGCCAGGTCACCGTCTACGACCCCAAGGGCATGGACAACGCCCGCCGCGTCTTCCCCACCCTCGGGTACGCCGACACCGCCCTGGACGCCGCCCGCGGCGCCGAGGTCGTCCTGCACCTCACCGAATGGCGGGAGTTCCGCGACCTGGACCCCGCCGCCCTCGGCGAGGTCGTCACCGACCGGCTCGTCCTCGACGGGCGCAACGCCCTCGACCCGGCCCTGTGGCGCGCGGCCGGCTGGACGTACCGCGCGATGGGCCGTCCCCGCGCCTGACCTGCGCGGCCGTCCACCCGCAGGCCGCGCGCCGTCCACGCGCCGGCCCCGTGGCGGCCCCCGATCCGGTTCGTTGCGGAATGCGCCGCCCCACATCTCGTCACCCGATCGTTGGCGGGAGCCACCGGGGCCGCGCGCCCGGGATCGCTAGACTCACAGCCGATGACCAGTACGAGCAGGACCATCGACTCCGCACTCCGCGGACGCGCCGGCCGTCTGGCCATGGCGGGCTTCTGGCTGGCCACCCGGACCCTGATGGTGGTCCTCCTGGTGGTCAACCTGCACGGCACCTCCTCGGTGCGCGTGGAGATCACCCAGACCTACAACAACTGGTACGACGTCCTCGTCACGGGATCCATGCCGCACGACGACGTCATGTGGCAGTACCCGCCGGCCGCGGCGGCGATCTTCCTCTCGCCCGACCTGCTCCCCTTCCTCAGCTACTTCCAGGCCTTCGTCGCCCTGACCGTCGTCTGCGACGCGCTGATCGCCGTGGGCCTGGTCCGCGCCGCCCGGCGCGCCGACGGCAGCCTGGCCGGGGCCGTGCTGTGGCTGACCACGCTGCCGCTGCTGCTGTCGCTGCCCTTCGGCCGCTACGACCTCCAGGTCACCCTGCTCGCCGTCGGCTCGCTGCTGTGCCTGCGCTTCCGGCGCAAGCTCGGCGGCGTCCTCGCCGGAGTCGGCGCCCTGGTGAAGGTCTGGCCGCTGCTCGCGCTGATCGGCACCCCGCGCGGGCGCACCACCCGCGACGCCGTCGTCTCGGCCGTGGCCGCAGGGGCCGTCCTGCTCGCCGTGCTCGCGCTGTTCTTCCGCGACACCCTCGGCTTCCTCGGCAACCAGGGCAACCGCGGCATCCAGGTCGAGTCCCTCGGCGGCTCGGCCCTGATGTTCGGCAAGCTGGTCGGCGCCTGGTCCGGGAAGGTCGAAGTCCGCTACGGCGCCTACGAGTACCTCGGCCCGTACGTCTCCAGCGTCGCCCTGCTCTCCGTCGGCCTCACCCTCGTCGGGTTCGCCTGGCTGCTGCTGTGGCGGGTGAAGGCCCGGCGCTGGACGACCGCGACCCCGCTGGACGCCGCGCTGTGCGCCATCCTCGTCTTCACCATCACCAGCCGCGTGCTGAGCCCGCAGTACCTCATCTGGCTGGTCGGGCTCGCGGCCGTCTGCCTGACCTGCAAACACACCACGCAGCGGCCGGTGGCCTGGCTGATCGTGGCCTCGACCGCGCTCAGCACGGCGATCTACCCGCTGGCCTACGGCTCGCAGATCCTTCCGGGCACCGGCTTCGGCACCTTCCTCCTGGTGCTCCGCAACGGCCTGCTCGGCTGGGCCGCCGTCTGGTCCTGTCTGCTCCTGTGGCGGGCGAGCGTCAGCCCCCTCCCCGAAACGGGGTCCGGAGCGGATGGCAAGGCCGTCTCCGTCCCGGCACCCCAGGTCGACTCCGGAGTGCCGGCCCGCGTCTGACTCCCGCTCAGGACGCCCTGCGGTGCTGCGCCGCGCGCGCCGTGAACTCCGCGTCGCGCACCACCCGCTGGGCATTGCCCCAGGTGAGCAGGGCCAGGTCGGTCTCCGGCCAGCCCCGCTCCAGCAGTTCCGCGATCAGCCGCGGATAGCCCGAGGGGTCCGTCAGCCCGGCCGGCCGGCGGATGCCCGGCTCGGCGCCGAAGCCGGCGCCCAGACCCACGCAGTGGGGGCCCGCGACGGCCCGTACGTGCTCCACGTGGTCCGCGACCGCGTGCAGGGAGTCCCCGGTGAGCGCGGTGTCGAAGCTGACCATCGCCAGCCCGCCCGCCGCGCGCAGCGCGAGCAGTACCTCGTCGGTCACGTTGTCCGGGTGCGGGTTGAGGGCGGCCGCCCCGGTGTGCGAGATGATCACCGGTGCCTTGGAGGCCGCGGCGAGCTGGCAGGCCGGTGCGGGCGGGCAGCCCCGGAGGTCCAGCACCATCGCCAGCCGGTTCATCTCCTTGACCACCTCGTGGCCGAAGGCGGTCAGCCCCTCCATCGCCCACGAGGCGCCGGCCGGCGCGAGGATCCGTACGCCCAGCGCGTGGAAGGCGCGCAGCGCACCCAGCGAGTCCGTCAGGGTGCGGCCGGACACGGGCCCGAGGAAGGAGGCGATGCGGCCCCGGTTGCGGGCGTCCGCCAGGTCGTCGGCGGTCAGCGCGAGGCAGAGGCTGTCGGGGTACCGGCGCATCAGGGCCAGCGCCCCGTCGATCTGTTCGAGGGTGTCGGACACCACCTGGTCGGTGGCCGCGGCCTCGCGCGGCATCAGCAGCGACCAGAACTGCGCCCCCACTCCCCCGGCGCGCAGCCGCGGGATGTCGGTGTCGACGCCCGTGTCCGAGGTCTCGATGTCGTGGTACGGACTGGTCCGCAGGGTCCAGACGAGGGTGTTGCTGCCATCCGCGACGGGATGGACGCTCAGCAGTGCGGCGGCCCGGTCCAGGGCGCCCGGCAGCAGCGCGCCGGTGGGATCCTCGGCTCCTAGGGAACCGGGGCCCACGGGGGTCACCGGGTTCGTGTGCGGTTCGTCCTGCAGGTCGGCCATGGGGTGCGCTCCGGTCTCGGCGGCTGTGTCCATGCGAAAAGCAGCGGGAGAGAAGCAGGAAAGATGTTGCCACCGTGACATGTGGGACGCCGGAGGCGCCCGGCGGATGTGGCGTTCGGGTGTAACCAGCAGGTCTGCGCTGGTCACGGCCCGTACGCCGGATCCGCCGGGCGCCCCGGTCAGGACACCGCGGGACCCCTCGGCCTCACACCGGGAGCACCGCGTTGGACGGGCCCCTGGAAGCCGACTGCTCGCGCGCCACGGCTTCGGCGTCGCGCAGCGTCCGTACCGCGTTCGACCAGGTCAGCTTGGCCAAGTCGGCCTTCGACCAGCGGCGGGCCAGCAGCTCGGCGACCAGGTTGGGGTACCCGGCCACGTCGTCCAGCCCGGACGGGGTGAAGGCGGTGCCGTCGTAGTCCCCGCCGATGCCGATGTGGTCGACTCCGGCCACCTCGCGCATGTGGTCGAGGTGGTCGGCGACCGTGGCGGCCGTGGCCACCGGGCGCGGACGCGCCTCCTCGAAGGCCCGGTGCAGGGCCATCGCCCCGGGAGTGGTGTCGAGGTGGTGGTAGCCGTGCGCGCGCAGGTTCTCGTCGGCGGCCAGGGTCCACTCGACGGCTTCCGGGAGGATGAACTTGGGCACGAAGGTGGCCATCGCGACCCCGCCGTTGGCGGGCAGCAGCGCCAGCACGTCGTCCGGGATGTTGCGCACGTGGTCGCAGACGGCCCGGGCCGAGGAGTGCGAGAAGACCACCGGCGCGGCCGTGACCGCGAGCGCGTCGCGCATCGTGGCCGGGGCGACGTGCGAGAGGTCGACGAGCATGCCGATCCGGTTCATCTCGCGGACGACCTCGCGGCCGAAGTCGCTCAGCCCGCCGTGCCGGGGCTCGTCGGTCGCCGAATCCGCCCAGTCGATGGTGTCGTTGTGCGTGAGCGTCATGTACCGCACGCCGAGCTGGTGCAGGGCGCGCAGGGTGGCGAGCGAGTTGTTGATGGAGTGCCCGCCCTCGGCGCCCATCAGCGAGGCGATCCGGCCCCCGGCCCGGGCCGCCTCCATGTCGTCGGCCGTCAGCGCCCGCACCAGGTCGCGCGGGTAACGGTCGATCAGCTGGGCGACGGCGTCGATCTGCTCCAGGGTGGCGCTGACCGCCTGGTCCCCGGCGTAGTCGGAGCGCACGTAGACCGACCAGAACTGCGCGCCGACCCCGCCGGCGCGCAGCCGGGGGATGTCGGTGTGCAGGTGGCCCTTCTGGTCGCGGCCGATGTCGCGCCGGTCCAGGTCGTAGCGCACGGTCTCGCGCAGGGCCCAGGGCAGGTCGTTGTGCCCGTCGACGACCGGGTGCTCGGCGAGCAGTTCCCGCGCGGCGTCCAGGTGCGGGGCGGCGTCCGCGCCGCCGGCGGCCCCGACGGGGGTCACTTGCCGAATCCGAAGGAGTCCTGGCCGGCGACCTTGTTGCGCAGCCGCTTCCCCTTCTCGGTGGCCTGGTCGTTGAGGTCCTGGAGGAAGTCGCTCATACGGGCCCGCAGCTCCGGGTCGTGCGCGGCCAGGATCCGTACGGCGAGCAGCCCGGCGTTGCGGGCCCCGGCGATCGAGACGGTGGCGACGGGGATCCCGGCCGGCATCTGGACGATCGACATCAGGGAGTCCATGCCGTCGAGGTACTTCAGCGGGACGGGCACGCCGATGACCGGCAGCGGGGTGACGGAGGCGAGCATCCCGGGCAGGTGGGCGGCGCCGCCCGCGCCCGCGATGATCGCCTTGAGGCCGCGCCCGTCGGCCTGTTCCCCGTACGCGATCATCTCGCGCGGCATCCGGTGCGCGGAGACCACGTCGACCTCGTAGGGGATCTCGAACTCGTCGAGGGCCTGGGCGGCGGCCTCCATGACGGGCCAGTCGGAGTCCGAGCCCATGACGATGCCGATGACGGGAGCTGCGGGAGCTGCTGCGGAGGTGCTCATTCTTGGATGGTTCCTCTGAGGTAGCCGGCTGCGTGACGTGCGCGCTCCAGCACATCGTCCAGGTCGTCGCCGTAGGTGTTGACGTGGCCGACCTTGCGGCCCTGTTTCACGTCCTTGCCGTACATGTGGATCTTCAGCTGGGGGTCGTGGGCCATGCAGTGCAGGTAGGCCGCGTACATGTCGGGGAAGTCCCCGCCGAGCACGTTGCACATGACCGTCCAGGGGGCGCGGGGGCGCGGGTCGCCGAGGGGGAGGTCCAGGACGGCCCGGACGTGGTTGGCGAACTGGGAGGTGATGGCACCGTCCTGCGTCCAGTGGCCGCTGTTGTGCGGGCGCATGGCCAGTTCGTTGACCAGGATCCGGCCGTCGGTGGTCTCGAAGAGCTCCACGGCCAGGTGGCCGGTCACGCCGAGCTCCTTGGCGATGCGCAGGGCCAGGGCCTGGGCCTCGCCGGCGAGGGCCTCCGACAGGTTCGGGGCGGGGGCGATGACCGTGTCGCAGACCCCGTCCACCTGGATGGATTCCACGACGGGGTAGGACACCGCCTGGCCGTGCGGGGAGCGGACGATGTTGGCCGCGAGCTCGCGGACGTAGTCCACCTTCTCCTCGGCCAGGACCGGGACGCCCGCCTTGAACGGGGCCTCGGCGTCCGCCGGCGTGCGGACGAACCACACGCCCTTTCCGTCGTACCCGCCGCGCACCGTCTTGAGGATGACGGGGAACCCGCCGACCTCCTCGGCGAAGGCGGCCGCGTCCGCCGGATCGCTCACGATCCGGTGGCGGGGGCTGGGCGCGCCGATCGCGTCGAGCCGGGCGCGCATCACCCCCTTGTCCGCGGCGTGCACCAGCGCGTCGGGCCCCGGGCGGACGGGGATGCCGTCCGCTTCCAGGGCCCGCAGGTGCGCGATGGGCACGTGCTCGTGGTCGAAGGTGATCACGTCACAGCCGCGCGCGAAGGCGCGCAGGGTCTCCAGATCGCGATAGTCGCCGATGACGACGTCGCTCACGACCTGGGCCGCCGAGTCCTGTGGGGTGTCACTGAGGATCTTGAATCTGATGCCGAGGGGGATACCCGCCTCGTGGGTCATGCGGGCGAGCTGTCCGCCGCCGACCATGCCGACTACCGGGAACGTCACTCCTCCAGGGTATCCGGCGGTATTCCGCCATCCGGACCCACCCGGAGACGGGCCTGGCCGGTACCCGCCGCTCGCGCGCGGCGGGTGTGCCGTGTGTCGCACGGTGTCCGAAGGCGCAGACGTAGCGATGGGGCGACACTTAGCATGGGCGCGCACGGTCAAACGTGTGACGTAAACGTGCGACGCCTCATACGGGGGCCCCGAAGACAGGACTGAGCCTCATATGAGCAAGCCGGAGAACGGATCCGTCCTCGACCGCGTGCGCGGGCTCGCGCGCGAGATCGCCAGGTTCGGGGCCGTCGGCGGGCTGGGCGTCCTGGTCAACCTGGGCGTCTTCAACCTGATCCGGCAGGTCACCGACCTCCAGGTGGTGCGCGCGAGCGTGATAGCCACTCTGGTGGCCATCGTCACGAACTACCTGGGCTTCCGCTACTTCGCCTACCGGGACCGGGCCGACCGGACCGGGGCGGGCCGCACCCGTGAGCTCGGTCTGTTCGTCGCGTTCAGCGCGATCGGGCTCGTGATCGAGAACGGCATCCTCTTCACGGCCACGTACGGCTTCCACTGGGACGGGCCGCTCGCCTCGAACTTCTTCAAGTTCACCGGCATCGGCATCGCCACCGTGTTCCGCTTCTGGTCCTACCGCACCTGGGTCTTCAAGGCCCTGCCGACGCCGCCCGCGACCTCGCTGGTCGTCGAGCAGCGCGACGGCCAGGGCGCGGCGGACGCGCCGGCCGCCCCGTCGGCGCGTACGCCGGAGACCGCCGCGAACTGAGCGCCCGCCGCCCCCGCCGCCCTGCCGGTTCCCGCCCTCCCGCCCTCCCGCCCTCCCGCCCGCCCTCAGCGGACCGTCTGCTCCGGCTCCGCGCGCTCCGGCGCGGTCCGGCTCAGGAACAGGGCGAACACCGGCGGCTGGGTCTGGAGCAGCTCCAGGCGGCCGCCGTCGGCCTCCGCGAGGTCCCGGGCCACGGCGAGGCCGATGCCGGTGGAGTTGCGGCCGCTGATGGCCCGCTCGAAGATCCGGTTGCCGAGGTCCGACGGGACGCCCGGTCCCTCGTCCGTGACCTCCAGTACGGCCTGGTTGCCGATCACGCGGGTCCGCAGCGCCACGGTGCCGCCGCCGTGCATGAGGGAGTTCTCCACCAGCGTCGCCAGGACCTGCGAGACCGCGCCGGGGGTGCCCACGGCGCGGATGCCGGTCTTCCCGGAGCGGACGACGGCCCGGCCGGCGCTGCGGTAGGCGGGGCGCCACTCCTCCAGCTGCTGTTTGACGACCTCGTCCAGGTCGAAGGGGACGGCCGAGCCCGTGCGGGGGTCCCTGGAGTTGGTCAGCAGCCGCTCGACCACGTCCGTGAGCCGCTCCACCTGGGTGAGGGCGATCGTCGCCTCCTCCCGTACGGTCTCCAGGTCGTCGGTGACGGTGATCTCCTCCAGCCGCATCGACAGGGCCGTCAGCGGGGTCCGCAGCTGGTGCGAGGCGTCCGCGGCCAGGCGCCGCTCGGCGGTGAGCATGCGGCCGATCCGCTCGGCGCTGGAGTCCAGTACGTCCGCGACCCGGTCCAGCTCGGGGACCCCGTACCGCTTGTGCCGGGGCCGCGGGTCGCCCGATCCGAGCCGCTCGGCCGTCTCGGCGAGGTCGGTCAGCGGGGAGGCCAGCCGGTTGGCCTGGCGTACGGCGAGCAGAACGGCCGCCACGACGGCCAGCAGGGCGACGGCGCCGACCACGGCCAGGGTCCGGCCCACCTCGCGGGTGACGGTGGAGCGGGACTCCTCGACGACCACGACCTCGCCCTGCTCCCCGCGGGCGGTGCCCCGGACGACGCTGTCGGCGATGGGCGTCCCGATCTCGACCGGTGCGCGGCCGGGGATCGTGATCCGGGCGTACCGGCCGTCACCGAGCTGTCCGGCGAGCGCGCCGGGGTCGAGCGGCTTCCTCTCCAGGACGTCGCTCTCGACGGCGCCCACCAGCCGCAGCGCCTCGGACTCGATGCGGTCCTGGGCGCTGCTGGTGATGGTGCGGGTCTCGACGATGACGAGGGAGACCCCGAAGACGGCGATGACGACGAGCACCACGGCGAGCGTGGAGTTGATCAGGCGGCGGCGCATGACTCCGAGAATGCCCTACATATCCGGATGTACGGTCCCGGGCGGTCGCCCCGCTCCGTCGCCGCGCTCCGTCGCCGCGCTCCTCGAAGGTGCTGTCAGCTCTTCTCGAAGCGGAAGCCGACCCCGCGGACGGTGGCGATGTAGCGGGGGTTCGCCGCGTCGTCGCCGAGCTTCTTGCGCAGCCAGGAGATGTGCATGTCGAGGGTCTTGGTGGAGGACCACCAGGTGGTGTCCCAGACCTCGCGCATGAGCTGGTCGCGGGTCACGACCCGGCCCGCGTCGCGGACGAGGACCCGCAGCAGGTCGAACTCCTTCGCCGTGAGCTGGAGCTCCTCCTCGCCCATCCAGGCGCGGTGCGATTCGACGTCGATCCGCACCCCGTGGGTGGCCGGGGACTGCGAGGCCTCGTTGGCGCCGCGCCGCAGGAGGGCCCGGACCCGGGCGAGCAGCTCGGCGAGCCGGAAGGGCTTGGTCACGTAGTCGTCGGCGCCGGCGTCCAGGCCCACGACCGTGTCGACCTCGTCGGCGCGGGCGGTGAGGACCAGGATCGGGAACCCGTGGCCCTCGGCGCGCAGCCGGCGGGCGACCTCCAGCCCGTCCATGCCCGGCAGTCCCAGGTCCAGGACGACCAGATCGATACCGCCCTGCAGTCCCGCGTCCAGGGCGGTGGGGCCGTCCTCCCGGACCTCGACCTCGTACCCTTCCCGGCGCAGGGCGCGGGCCAGGGGTTCCGAGATGGATGCGTCGTCCTCGGCGAGCAGTACACGCGTCATGTGGGTGATGGTAGTCCGCGGCGGGGGAAAGAAGAGGCCCGCCTGCAGGCCCCTGTACATCTGGGTTCACGAACTACTAACGGCCTTCGAATGTGCGTGGTTGGTTCCACCGCAGCCTGTGATCCATATCTCAAGTGCTTTCATATGCGGCACTGTCGTGTCGTATGGTGTCGAGACGCCTGATGCACTACCCCCACGAGACTTTCGAGCGAAAACCAGCCGAAAGTCTCTATTTCTGCCCTGATCGGGCAGGCATTGTTGTCGCACCGCCCGTTCCGGGCAACAGATGACAGTGAATGACCTATGGGCCGGGCCCTGCGCGCGATGGAGCGCGACAGGGCGTGGATCCCGGTTACGGATGTTCCTTCGTCTTCGCCCCCGCGGAGCGAGACCCCCGGGCGTGGGGTCCGGACCACCCGCTGCCGGTACCGGCCACCCCTCACCGGGCGCCGTTGAGCTCACGAAGCCGCGCGTCCCGAGCAAGCAAGGATCGACCATGGCTTCCAGCCTGACGAAGGGCTCGGTGGACCCCTCCACCGAGAAGACCTTCTTCGGACACCCCCGTGGCCTGGCCACTCTGTTCATGACCGAGATGTGGGAGCGGTTCTCCTACTACGGCATGCGCGCCCTCCTCGTGTACTACCTGGTCTCGGGCGGCGCCGACGCCGCCACGGGCAGCCAGGGCGGCGGCCTGGCGATGACCGCGGCGACGACCACGGCCATCTACTCCGTGTACGTCTCGATGGTCTACCTCATGGCCATGCCGGGCGGATGGTTCGGTGACCGCGTCTGGGGTGCCCGCAAGACGGTGGCCATCGCCGGCTTCGTGATCATCGCCGGTCACGTGTCCCTGGCCGTCCCGGGCCAGGCGATGTTCTTCGTCGGTCTGATCCTGGTCGCGGCCGGTTCCGGTCTGCTGAAGGCCAACATCTCCACGATGGTCGGCCACCTGTACGACGGTCCCGAGGACCCCCGCCGCGACGGTGGCTTCACGCTCTTCTACATCGGCATCAACCTCGGTGCCTTCGTCGCCCCGTTCATCGTCGGAACGGTCGGCAAGGAGCACAACTGGCACCTGGGCTTCGCCCTCGCCGCCGTCGGCATGGCGCTGGGCCTCGCCCAGTTCCTGCTCGGCACCAAGCACCTGAGCCCGAAGAGCAACCTGGTCCCGAACCCGCTGTCCCCCGAGGAGCGCAAGGCCGTCCTCACGAAGGTCGCGCTCACGGTCCTGGGCATCGCCGTCTTCTACGGCGCCGTGGTCGCCCTCGGTGCCTACACGCTGAACTGGGCGCTGGTCCCGCTGACGCTGGCCGGCCTGTTCATCCCGATCGCCGTACTGGCGCGCATCAAGCGCGACAAGGACCTGTCGGGCACCGAGCAGAAGAAGATGACCGCGTACATCTTCTTCTTCATCGCCGCCGCCGTCTTCTGGATGATCTACGACCAGGGTGGCTCCACGCTGTCCCTGTTCGCGGACAAGAACACCGCCGACACCATCTTCGGCCTCGGCTTCTCGGCCACCTGGTACCAGTCGCTGAACCCGCTGTTCGTGATGGCCCTGGCGCCGGTCTTCGCCTGGCTGTGGCTGTGGCTGGCCCGCAAGAACCAGGAGCCGAACACCATCGTGAAGTTCGCGATGGGCCTGGTCCTGGTCGGCGCCTCGTTCTTCGTCTTCATCGTCCCGATGAACATGACGGGCGACGGCACCCTGGTCTCCCCGATGTGGCTCGTCTCGATCTACATGATCCAGACCATCGGTGAGCTGTGCCTCTCCCCGGTCGGCCTCTCGGTCACCACGAAGATGGCGCCGCAGAAGTACGCCTCCCAGATGATGGGCGTCTGGTTCCTCGCGGTCACCGCCGGTGACTGCATCACCAGCCTGCTCTCCATCGCCAAGGTGGACCTGAACGGCACCTGGATCATCGGTTTCGAGGCCTTGGCCGCGGTGGCCGCGGGCGTCGCGGTCTACGCGTACCGCAAGAAGGTCCAGGCGCTGATGGGCACCGTCCACTGACGCGCCCCCAGCCCTGAACGGCCCGGCACACCTCGCGGTGTGCCGGGCCGTTCCGTTGTGCCGCTGCCGCGGGTGGGCCGTCAGCGCCGGGCGCGCAGGCGGCGCCACGGGGTGAAGGTGAAGACGGCGGCGCCGAGGAGCATCACCGTGCCGGCGACCAGGGCCAGGGCCTTGATGCCGCCTTCGTCCGAGGCTCCGGTCTGGGCGAGGCCGCCCGAGGTGCTGCCCGAGGAGCCGGAGGACCCCGACGAGCCCGAGGTGCCCGAGCCGCCCGGCTGGGCCGCGGTGTCGAGGGTGAGCGACGGCGTGGCACCGCTCGCGGTGCAGGGCACCACGATCGGCTTGGCGCCCGGGACCATGACCACGCTGATCGTCAGCTTGTCCGGGGTCAGCGTGGTCCTGCCGGTCTTGCCCGGCTTGTAGGTGCCCTTCATGTCGCTGAGGCTGACCGGCGTACCGATCTTGATCGCCTCGGGGTTCCCCGGTCCGCTGACCTTGACGATGCCGCTGTCGGCGCCGCCGAGTTTGATGTCCATCGCGGGCTGGAGCGCACCCGCCGGAAGGTCCGCGGGGCTGTTCATCACGCCCTTGGCGGTCGTGGCGGTCAGGTCGTAGCTGCCGCCGTTCTTCCTGGCGTTGATCGTCACCTTGCCCTTCAGCGGGCCGTCGGGCATGAAGGCCCCGCAGTCGAAGGTGACGGCCACGGGCTGACCCGGGAAGTCGGTCTGGCCCCCGCCGGTCGGGGAGGGCCCGGGACTCGTGGGCGGCGCGCTCGTCGGCGGCCCGCTGGTGGGCGGAGCCGAGGTGGGCGGCGGGGTGGTCGGGGGCTTGCTGGTGGGCGGCGGGGTGGTCGGCGGGGTGGTGCCGCCGCCGGTGGTCACCTCCAGCTCCAGGGACGGCTTGGGGCTGTTGCCCGGGGTGCACGTGGTGGTGGTCCCCAGGGCCTTGATCAGCAGGACACCGGCGGTGAAGGTGACCTTGCCGGACTTCTTGGGCGTGTACGTGCCCGTCAGGTCGCTGATCTTGATGGGCGTGTTGGCCGGGATCTTCTCGGGGTTGGACTGGCCGGCGACGTCGACCGCCCCCGTGTCGTCACCGCCCAGAACGATCTTCGCGCTCGGGGTCATCGACCCCGCTTCGAGCGCGACGGGGCTGGAGGAGACGCCCTTCTGGAAGGACATCGTCAGCTTGTACCCGGCGCCCTCCTTGACGGCCTTGATGTCGATCGGCGAGACCGCCGACTTGGGGCCGATGGGCGTCTCGCAGTCGTACTTGACCTCGACCACGTCCGCCTGAGCCGGCGTGGCCCCCATGGCGATGCCCGCGCCGCCGAGCAGCAGCGCGACCGCGGCCGCGCTCGCCCTCCGTTGGGTTTTCACTGAAGTCCCTTCGTCGTCGGACTGTTCTCAGACGGTGCGGACGTCTGTGGTGCAGGTGCTTCGGTTTCCTGGGTCCCCGGCGCGCTGTCCGGGGTGAACCACGGCAGTACCGCCGTGGTGGTCTGTGGGGGTTCGGCCGCCGGGGCGGAGCGGGCCGGGCGCCGTGCGGGAGCCCGCGCGGGTCCCCGTACCGCCGGGATCCGCGGGAGCCGGGCGGTCACGGCCGCCGCCGGGTCGGGCTGCGGCCGGTGGCCGCGGTGGCGGCCCGCATCCCGCGGGCGGACCTTGTCGACGACGGCCATGCCGATCCGGAAGACGCCGGCCGGGATCACCAGCAGGAGCAGGCCCCAGAACAGCAGCACCCCGTACGGGCGGGCCACGCCCCAGGGCTGCGTGGCCAGCACCGTCTCCCCGTACTTGAGGGAGAGGGTGTAGTCCCCGTGGGCGCCGGCCGTCAGGGTGGCGTCGAGGGAGACCTCCGCCTTCCCGCCGGGCGGGATGGTGCCCTTCCAGCGGACCTCCTCCCAGGTCGGCGCGAACACCCCGTGGGCGGTGCCGAGCTGGAAGACCGGGTCCTTGACCGCGGCGGAGCCGAGATTGCCCACGGTGACCGTGAACGTGCGGCCCGGCGGCGCCCCGAACCAGGTCAGCACCCCGTCCTCGCCCTTGAGCCGGACCGCGGTGAGCAGGGCGAGCCGGGCCGTGCCGCCCTCGGCGGGCAGGTCCGCGACCGGGTGGTCGGTGATCTTCAGCGGGGCCGCGACGGTGGACTGGTCCCCGTTGACGGAGGTCACGTTGACCACGCAGGGGCAGGGCTTGGGCGGGGCGACCACCGGGAGCTGGGCCGAGAAGTGCCCGTCGTCGGCGACCGAGACGGCCACCCCGTCGGCGTTGGCGCAGCTGTTGGTGCCGCCGATCATGTTCTGGCCGCAGACCAGCAGCATCACCATGGTTCTGGGCCGCCAGCCCGTTCCGGTGACGGCGATCTCCGTGCCCTTGGCGGCCTCCTTGAGGGAGAGGGCCACGGCCGGCCCGGGCGCGTCGTCCGCGGTGGCCGGGGCCGCGGCGAACAGCGCCAGCGCGCACACCGCCACCGCCGCGGCCAGCCCCGCCGTCAGCCCCGTACGTCCCGCCGCCAGGCCCGCGCGTCCCGCCGCGACCAGGGCCCTGACCTTGCCGCCGTGTCTCCCACCGGCCTTGGCGCTCACCTGGGTGCTCCCGTCAACTCGTGTTCCGGCGCTGGGGCTTCTTCGGGTACGGCGCTCGCGTGCGGCGCGGGCCCGGACCCCGGTCCGAACCGGCCGGACCGAACCCGCCGCTTGCGTACGAGGAGCAGCGCGCCCGCCGTCACGGCGCCCAGGCCCAGCAGCCCGAGGCCGGTCGCGCCCGCGATGCCCCAGGGCACGCACCAGACCGAGGCGCTCCCCGTGGCGCGGGCGCCGCCGGGGGCCGTGACGGTGAGGGTCAGGGCGACCCGGTCGAAGACGGGTGCGCCGGGCCAGGGTTCGGTCAGCTCGACGCGCTGGCCGGGCAGCACCTCGACGGGCAGGGCGCGGACGCTGCGGCCCGCGACCTTGCCGAGGGCGCCCTCGGCGCTGATGGCGAGCTCGGGGGCGAGGGCCACGTTGCCGCGGTTGACCAGCGTGTACGCGACGCGCGCGGCCGCGCCCTTGCCCCGTACGGAGACGTCCTCGACCGTGAGCGCCGCCACCGCCGGGCCGCCGACGCGCAGGTGGACCCGTACGCCCACCTCGCGGCCGGACTCGCCGGCGACGACGGCGGCCGGGTGGTCCCCGGGCGGGGAGCCGGGCGGCACGGTGACGGTGAAGGGCACCACCGCGCGGGTGTGCGCCGGGACCTTGACCGTGGTGCCCGCGCCGAAGCTGATCCACAGGCCGGCGCCGGTCGACTCCCTGGCGGAACGCACCGCGAAGGCACCGGCCGCCGTGTTGTAGGCGTCGGCGCCGCGCAGGGTGATGGTGTGCTCCTGGTCGCTGGTGTTGACCAGGGCGAGGCGGTCCTCCAGCACCGTGCCGGAGGTCCCCGCGGCGTAGAAGAACGGGCGCGCAAAGGACGGGCGGGCCCCGGACTCCGCCGCCGCCCGCGCGCTCCCGGCGACGGGCTCGGCGGTCCAGCCGGGACCGTCGGCGGCGGCCGGGGCCGCCACCGCGCAGGGGAGCACGGCGACGGCGGCGGCGAGGGTCGCGAGCAGGAGGCCGCCGGACCTTCGGGGCGCGTGGAGCACGGGCATGACCGGGTGCGCTCCGTTCAGGACCGGGCCCGCTGGCCGCGCCGGGTCAGCCAGAGCACGCCGGCGGCGCCGGAGAGGAGCACGGTGGCGCCGAGGGTTCCGAGGGCGATGGCGGAGTCCTCGGGACCGGTCTGCGGGAGGCTGTCACCCGTGGAGCCGGTGGAGCCCGTGGATCCGGTGGATCCGGTGGATCCGGTGGAGCCGGTGGAGCCGCCGCCCGCGCCCGTCACGTCGAGTTCGAGTGACGGCTTGGGGCTGTTGCCCGGGGTGCAGGTGGTGGTCGTCCCCATCGCCTTGATCGTGAGCACGCCCGCGGTGAGCGTCACCTTGCCGGACTTCTTGGGCGTGTACGTGCCCGAGAGGTCCGTGATCTTGATGGGCGTATTGGCCGGAATGGCCTCGGGGTTGGGCGGCCCGGAGACCGGTACGGACACCTTCTCCGCGCCGCCGACCATGATCACGGCGCTGGGCGTCATCGCGCCCTTGCCGAGCTCGATGGGGCTGGAGGAGACGCCCTTCTGGAAGGACATCGTCAGCTTGTACCCGCTGCCCTCCTTGACTCCTTTGATCTCGATCGGCGACACCGCCGATTTGGGGCCGATGGGGGTCTTGCAGTCGTACTGGACGTCGACAACGGCCGCATGGGCCGCGGGGGCGGCCAGCAGGACCGCCGCCCCCGCCAGCGCGGAGGCCAGCGCGAGCGCGGTGGAGCGTTTCCGGTCGGACACCTTCGTCTTCCCCTCGAACCTTGGGCCACAAGTTACTGACGGCACATCAGATTGGTGGCTCAAGGTAGCCCCGGGGCCCTACGGAGGGAAGACAAAGGACAGCGCCGTATCAACAGCCCGTCCATGGGCCGCGATCCGCCGCGATCCGCGCCCGGGGGCGGTCCGCGGCGTCCGGATACCGGCGGTTTCAGGCCGTCTTGAGGCCCTTCTGCCAGACGGCCGAAACCAGCGGAACGCCCGGCCGGTAGGCGAGGTGGACGTGGCTGGGGGCGTCGAGCAGGGCCAGGTCCGCGCGGGCTCCCGGGGTCACGGTGCCGATGTCGGTACGGCGCAGGGCCCGGGCGCCGCCGGCGGTGGCGGACCACAGGGCCTCGTCCGGGGTCATCCCCATGTCGCGGACGGCGAGGGCGATGCAGAACGGCATCGAACTCGTGTAGGAGGAGCCCGGGTTGCAGTCGGTCGACAGCGCCACCGTGACCCCGGCGTCGAGGAGCCTGCGGGCGTCGGGCCACTGCGCGCGGGTGGAGAACTCGGCGCCGGGCAGCAGGGTCGCCACCGTCGTGCCGGACGCCTGGGCGAGGGCGTCCACGTCGGCGTCGGTGAGGTGGGTGCAGTGGTCCGCGGAGGCCGCCTCCAGCTCGACGGCGAGCTGGACGCCGGGGCCGTGGGAGAGCTGGTTGGCGTGGACGCGCGGGATCAGCCCGGCGGCGGCGCCGGCCGTGAGGATCGCCCGGGCCTGGTCGCCGTCGAAGGCGCCCTTCTCGCAGAACACGTCCACCCAGCGGGCGTACGGGGCGCAGGCGGTCAGCATCTCGCCGGTGACGAGGGCCACGTAGCCCGCCGGGTCGTCGGCGTAGTCCGGGGAGACGATGTGCGCGCCGAGGTAGGTGACCTCCTCTGTGTGCGCGGCGGCGATGCGCAGGGCTCGTGCCTCGTCCTGGACCGTGAGGCCGTAGCCGGACTTGGTCTCGAAGGTGGTGGTGCCCTGGCGGCGGGCCTCGTGGAGGTGGCGCACCAGGTTCGCCTCGAGCGCGGCGTCGGAGGCGGCGCGGGTGGCGGCGACGGTGGTGCGGATGCCTCCGGCGGAGTAGCTGCGGCCGGACATGCGGGCGTTGAACTCGGCGGTGCGGTCGCCCGCGAAGACGAGGTGGGAGTGGGAGTCGACGAAGCCGGGGATGGCGGCGCGGCCCTCGGCGTCGTACGTCTCGTCGGCCGCCGGGGCCTCGGCGGCGGGGCCGACCCAGGCGATGCGGTCGCCGTCGATGACCACGGCCGCGTCGTGGATCAGGCCGAGGGGGGTGCCGTCGCCCTGGGCGGGGTCGTTGGTGACGAGGCTGCCGATGTGGGTGATCGCTGTGGTGGTCATGGTCCCTCGGGGTGGTCGGCCGGTGCGCTCGAACGCGCGCGGGCTGAAGACAGCCCCGCCTGCGTGTGGGGCGCGGGGGTTCGGGGGCGGAGCCCCGGGGCGCCGGGGCGGGGTGGTGTGGGGGGAAGGCCCGCCGCGGGCGGGGGTGTCAGCCGCGGAGGGCGGCGATGGTGGTGGCCAGCGCCGATGGGGTGTCGGCCACGAGGGTGTGGGCGCCGTCGCGGACGATGTGGCGGCCGGCCACCACGGTGTGGCGGACGTCCGCCGCCGAGGCGGCGAAGACGGCCGTCTCCGCGCCCAGGCGGGGCAGCGCGCCCGCCGTGCGGACGGAGTCCAGCGCGATGGTGGTGAAGTCCGCGAGCGCCCCCGCCTCCAGGCGGCCCGCCTCCGACCAACCCAGGGCGGCGTGCCCGTCGGCGGTGGCGGCGGTGAGCAGGGCGTTGGCCGTCCAGTGGCCGCGCGTACGGCTGCTCAGGCGCTCGTTGAGTTCCATCGCGCGCGCCTCCTCCAGCAGGTCGATCACGGCATGGCTGTCGCTGCCCAGCGAGAGCGGACTGCCCGCGCGCTGGAGGCGGACGGCCGGGCCGATGCCGTCGGCGAGGTCGCGTTCGGTGGTGGGGCACATGCAGGTGCCCGTGGTGGTGGAGCCCAGCAGGGCGATGTCGGTGTCGGTCAGGTGCGTGTTGTGCACCCCGGTGGTGCGCGGGCCGAGCACCCCGTGGTCGGCGAGGAGCTGGGTCGGGGTGCGGCCGTGGGCCGCCAGGCAGGCGTCGTTCTCGGCGGTCTGCTCCGAGAGGTGCACGTGGAGCGGCGCCCGGCGTTCGGACGCCCAGGCCGCGACCGTGGCGAGCTGAGCCGCCGGTACCGCGCGCACGGAGTGGATCGCGGCCCCGATCAGGGCGTGTTCGCGGGCCTTGAGGGCCGAGACCCGCTCCGCCCAGGAGTCCGCGGTCCCGTCGGAGAAGCGCAGCTGGTGGGGGTTGGGCGCTTCGCCGAAGCCCGCCGACAGGTACGCCGTGTCGAGGAGGGTGATGCGGATGCCGGCCTCGGCGGCGGCCGCGATCAGGGCCTCGCCCATGGCGTTGGGGTCCGCGTACGGGACTCCGCCGGGGGCGTGGTGGACGTAGTGGAACTCCCCCACCGCGGTGATGCCGGCCAGCGCCATCTCGGCGTAGACGGCCCGCGCGAGCGCGAAGTAGCTGTCGGGGGTGAGGTTCTGGGCGACCTTGTACATGAAGTCGCGCCAGGTCCAGAAGGTGCCGCTGCCGACCTGCACGGTCGAGCGCAGGGCCCGGTGGAAGGCGTGGCTGTGCGCGTTGGCCAGGCCCGGGAGCGTCAGTCCGCGCAGGACCTCCGCGCCCGGGGGCGGGGTCTCGTACCCGGGACCGGTCCGCAGGGCGGAGATCCGCCCGTCCTCGGACACGTCCAGGGCGACGCCCGGCTCGACATGGGTGCCGAGCCAGGCGTGCTCCAGCCAGTACGTCTTCAACGCGTGCCCCTTCACCTGCATGCGAGCCCTTCCAGTACGTCGGCGAGGGCGAGGACGCCCGCCACGCAGTCGTCCTCGGCGGCGAACTCCCGCGGGGAGTGGGAGACCCCGGTGGGGTTGCGCACGAACAGCATGGCGGTCGGGACGGCGGCCGAGAGGATTCCGGCGTCGTGTCCCGCGCCCGTGCCGAGCACGGGGACGGCTCCGCCGAGGATCCGGTTCATCTCCTCGCGCAGGGCGTGCTCGAACTCGACGACCGGGGTGAAGGATTCCCGGACCACGTCCAGGTCGATCCCCTCCGCGTCCGCGCGCTCGCGGGCGGCCTTCTCGATCGCGGTCACGACCGTGTCGAGGGTGGCCTGGTCGGCGGCCCGGGAGTCGAGCCAGCCGCGCACGAGGGACGGGATGGCGTTGACCCCGTTGGGCTCGACGGCGATCTTCCCGAAAGTGGCCACGGCCCCGGCGAGGGCCGCCTCGGCGCGGGCCGCGAGCACGGTCTGCGCGTAGGTGAGCATCGGGTCGCGGCGGTCCGCGAGCCGGGTGGTGCCGGCGTGGTTGGCCTCGCCCCGGAAGTCGAAGCGCCAGCGGCCGTGCGGCCAGATCGCGGAGGCGATGCCGACCCGGTCCCCGGACAGGTCCAGGGCGCGGCCCTGTTCCACGTGCAGTTCGACGAAGGCACCGATGCGGGCGAGGCGTTCGGGGTCGGCCCCGATGGTCCCGGGGTCGTAGCCGGCCGCCTCCATCGCCTGCGGGAGGCTGATGCCGTCCGCGTCGCGGAGCTCGTACGCCTTCTCCCTGGTCAGCTGCCCGGCGGCCAGCCGGGAGCCGACGCAGGCGAGGCCGAAGCGGGCCCCCTCCTCGTCGCCGAAGTTGGTGATGGCCAGGGGCCTGGAGAACTCCGCTCCCCTCCTGCGGAGTTCGTCCAGGGCCGCGAAGGAGGACACCACCCCGAGGGGGCCGTCGAAGGCCCCGCCGTCGGGGACGGAGTCCAGGTGCGAGCCGGTGACCACGGCGTCACCGGCGAGGGGGTCGCCGAGCCAGGCCCACTGGTTGCCGTTGCGGTCGGTCTCGTACGCGAGCCCGCGCGCCTCGGCCTGCGCCTGGAACCAGGTCCGGCAGTCGGCGTCCGCGCCGGTCCAGGCGTACCGCCGGTACCCGCCGGAGTCGGCGTTGCGGCCGATGGGCGCGAGGTCGGCCCACATGCTGTGGAACGAGCCCGCGCCGTGGTCACCGGGGGCGGGGGCCGCCGGGTGCGGCCCGGTGGGGGGTGTGCCCACCCGTTCCGCCCCGGCGGAACGACTGCCCGCACCCCCGTCTGCGGGGAAGGTCACGCCGGGTCACCCTCGCGCATCGGGATGCGGACGCCGCGCTCGTCGGCGACCGTCTCGGCGATGTCGTAGCCGGCGTCGACGTGGCGGATGACGCCCATGCCCGGGTCGTTGGTCAGGACGCGGCGGATCTTCTCGCCCGCGAGCTTGGTGCCGTCGGCGACCGTGACCTGGCCCGCGTGGATGGAGCGGCCCATGCCGACGCCGCCGCCGTGGTGGATGGAGACCCAGGACGCGCCGGAGGCCACGTTGACCATGGCGTTGAGCAGCGGCCAGTCGGCGATCGCGTCGGAGCCGTCGAGCATGGCCTCGGTCTCGCGGTACGGGGAGGCCACCGAGCCGCAGTCGAGGTGGTCGCGGCCGATGACCAGCGGCGCGGCCAGGGTGCCGTCGGCGACCATCTCGTTGAAGCGCTCGCCGGCCTTGTCGCGCTCGCCGTAGCCGAGCCAGCAGATGCGGGCGGGCAGGCCCTGGAAGTGGACGCGCTCGCCGGCCATCTTGATCCAGCGGTGCAGGGACTCGTTCTCGGGGAAGAGCTCCAGCATCGCCTTGTCGGTCTTGTGGATGTCCGAGGCCTCGCCGGACAGGGCGGCCCAGCGGAACGGGCCCTTGCCCTCGCAGAACAGCGGGCGGATGTAGGCGGGGACGAAGCCGGGGAAGGCGAAGGCGCGGTCGTAGCCGGCCAGCTGGGCCTCGCCGCGGATGGAGTTGCCGTAGTCGAAGACCTCGGCGCCCGCGTCCATGAAGCCGACCATGGCCTCGACGTGCGTGGCCATGGACTCGCGGGCGCGGGTGGTGAACCCGGCCGGGTCCTTGGCCGCGTAGGCCGCCATGTCGTCGAAGTCCACGCCGACGGGCAGGTAGGCGAGCGGGTCGTGGGCGGAGGTCTGGTCCGTCACGATGTCGATCGGGGCGCCCTCGGCGAGCATCTGCGGGAGGAGGTCGGCGGCGTTGCCGAGCAGACCGATGGAGAGCGGCTTGCGGGCGTCGCGGGCCTCGACGGCGAGCTGCAGCGCGTGCCGCAGGCTGTCGGCCTTGACGTCCAGGTAGCGGTGCTCGATCCGGCGGTCGATGGCGCGCGGGTCGACGTCGATGCAGATGGCGACGCCGTCGTTCATCGTCACGGCCAGCGGCTGGGCGCCACCCATGCCGCCGAGGCCGGCGGTGAGGGTGATGGTCCCTGCCAGCGTCCCGTTGAACTTCTTGGCGGCGACGGCCGCGAAGGTCTCGTAGGTCCCCTGCAGGATTCCCTGGGTGCCGATGTAGATCCAGGACCCGGCGGTCATCTGCCCGTACATGGTCAGGCCCAGGTTCTCCAGGCGGCGGAACTCCTCCCAGTTGGCCCAGTCGCCGACCAGGTTGGAGTTCGCGAGGAGCACGCGCGGCGCCCACTCGTGCGTCTGCATGACGCCGACCGGGCGGCCGGACTGCACGAGCATCGTCTCGTCCTGCTTGAGGGTCCGCAGCGTGCGGACCATCGCGTCGTACGAGCGCCAGTCGCGGGCGGCCTTGCCGGTGCCGCCGTAGACGACGAGCTTGTCGGGGTGCTCCGCGACCTCGGGGTCGAGGTTGTTCTGGAGCATCCGCAGCGCGGCCTCCTGCTGCCATCCCAGGGTGCTCAGCTCGGTACCTCGCGCGGCACGTACGGGGCGGGGTCCTGACATGGCGGTGCCTCCTCCGTTGTTGGTCTATCCATTCACATCCTTCCTCCCTGAATAGATTCAGTCAACAGCTGCGGGCGGACGCGCCGGATGATGGGATGGCGGACATGGCAGCCGAAGACTCCGCCGAGGACTGCGCCGAGCACTCCGCCCGGCGACGGGACCTGGCCGTCCGGGCCGCCGTCGGCCAGGGCCTGATCGACGACTCCTCCCCCCTCGTCTGCCTGCTCGACACGGCCGGCATCCGCGCCTCCGCCGCAGCCCTGACCGGCGCCTTCGCCGGGGCCCTCGCCCCCGGCACCCCCGTCCTGCACGCCTTCGCCGTCAAGGCCGCCCCGCTCGTCCCCGTGCTGCGGCTGCTCGCCGACGCCGGACTGGGCTGCGAGGTGGCCAGCCCCGGCGAGCTGGCCCTGGCCCGCGCGGCCGGGGTCGCGCCGGAGCGCATCGTCCTGGACTCCCCCGCGAAAACGGCCGCCGAGCTGCGCGAAGCCCTCGCCCTGGGCGTCGCGGTGAACGCCGACAACCGCCAGGAGCTGGAACGCCTCGACGCCCTCGTCGCGCGGACGCCCACCGCCTCCCCGATCGGCCTGCGGATCAACACCCAGACCGGCGCCGGCACCATCGACGCCCTCTCCACCGCGACGGCCACCTCGAAGTTCGGCATCGCCCTGCGGGACCCGGGCGCGCGCGCATGGCTCGTACGGGCCTTCCTCGACCGGCCGTGGCTCACCCGGCTGCACACCCACTCCGGCTCCCAGGGGGTCCCGCTCCCGCTGATCGCCGAAGGGGTGCGGGAGCTGTACGCACTGGCCGAGGAGATCAACGCGGCGGCCGGGCGGCGGCAGGTCGACACCCTGGACATCGGCGGCGGCCTGCCGGTGAACTTCACCTCGGACGCGGCCACCCCCACCCACGCCGACTACGTGCACACCCTGCGCTCGGCCGCCCCCGGACTCTTCTCGGGGGCGTACGGGCTGGTCACGGAGTTCGGCCGGTCCCTGACGGCCAAACACGGGCTGATCCTCACCCGGGTGGAGTACACGAAGACCACCGGCGGGCGGCCCATCGCCCTCACGCACGCGGGGGTCCACCTGGCCACCCGTACGGTGTACGCCCCCGCGGCCTGGCCGCTGCGCATCCTCCCGTACTCCGCGAAGGGGTCCCCCCTGACGGGGCCGCCCGTCGCCCAGGACATCGCCGGCCCGGCCTGCTTCGCGGGCGACCTGCTGGCGTCCGCGCGGGAGCTCCCGCTCCTGGCCCCCGGGGACCTCGTCTGCGTCCCCGACACCGGGGCGTACGCCTTCACCGCGCACTACGGCTACAACAGCCTGCCCCGGCCCCCGGTGCACGGCTTCACGGTGACCCCGGACGGCGGCGTCCGCTTCGCCCTGGCCCGCGCGGCGCAGCGCCTGTCGGACCTCGCGGCGGAGGCGGGCGCAGCAACCCCGGACGCCCTGCTCTGACCGGGTGCGGCCCCGGCCCGGGAACCCTGCCCCGGCGCTGCGCCCGCCGGCCGGGCGGCCCTGCGGGGCGAAGTCCCCCACCCGCCCTTCCACCGTTCCCCGGGCGCCGCCCGGACCCCGAAGACCTGGGGCTCCGCCCCAGACCCCGGTCCTCAAACGCCGGACGGCTGAAGAGACCCGGGGCCGGCCCCCACCCCCAGCCAGCCCAGCACAGCACAGCGCAGCGCAGCGCCCCGCGCTCAGGCGGCCGAAAGCGCCGCCGCCACCCCCGGTACCACCGCCGCAATCACCGCCTCCGGCGAGAGCCCCACCATCGGGGGCAGCCGCAGCAGGTACCGGGTCAGCGCCAGGCCCAGCAGCTGCGTGGCCACCAGCCCCGCCACCCGCGCCCCCCGGTCGGGACCGAGCGCCGGCGCGACCTGGGTCGCGAAGACCTCCCGCATCCGGGCCGCCGCCGCCTCATGGGTCACCGCGGAGCGCAACAGCACGAGCAGCGCGTCATCCGCCGGATCCCCCTCCCACCGCTCCACGAAGTGCCGTACGAGCACCTGCGCCAGCTCCCCCTCGGGAACCGCCCCCAGGTCCGGCAGCCGCAGGTCCACCGCCAGGGCCGCGTCGAAGAGGCCCTCCTTGTTCCCGAAGTACCGCATCACCATCGACGGGTCGATCCCCGCGTCCGCCGCGACGCCGCGGATCGTCGTCCGCTCGTACCCCTGCGCGGCGAACCGCTCCCGCGCCGCCCGCAGGATCGCCGCCTTGGTCTGCCCGCCCCGGGTCTCCGACTCATTCGCTGTCATGCCACCAACCGTAGGCCAACATCCGTGGGCCAACAACCGTAGGCCAACAACCGTTGACATCCGCCCGCACCCAGCGCATCCTGATGTCAACAGCCGTTGGCCAACAACCGTTGGCATCCAGGAGGAGACCCCAGATGTCGCTCCCCGCCACCACCCGCGTCGCCATCGTCGGAGCCGGCCCCACCGGCCTCACCCTCGCCCTCACGCTCGCCCGGGCCGGCATCGACTTCGTGCTCCTGGACCGGCAGGCCGAGGGCGCCAACACCTCCCGCGCCGCCGTGATCCACGCCCGCACCCTGGAGGTCCTCGACGCGCTCGACCCGGCCGCCTGCGCCGAACTGGTCCGGCGCGGCACGCCCGTCACCCGGTTCCGGATCCGCGACGGCGCCCGCCCGCTCGCCGCCGTCACCTTCGACGGCCTGCCCACGGCCCACCCGTACGCCCTGATGCTCCCGCAGGACCGGACGGAGGCCGTCCTCCTCGGCCGGCTGCGCGCCCTCGGCGGCGACGTCCACCGCCCGTACGAGGTCACCGCCGTCACCCAGGACGCCACCGGGGTCACCCTCACCACCGCCACCGGCGAGACCCTGCGCGCCTCCCACGCCGTCGGCGCCGACGGCATGCACAGCACGGTCCGCGAGGCCGCCGGGATCGGTTTCACCGGCAGCGCCTACGCGGAGTCCTTCGTCCTCGCCGACGTGCGGATGGACTGGGCCCCGGGCCCCCAGGAGGTCTCCCTCACCTTCGGCGGGGCCGGACCCACCGTGGTGGCCCCGCTCCCCGGAGGCCGCTACCGCGTGGTCACCACCGTCGCCGATGCCCCCTCCGAGCCGGACCTGCCCTTCGTGCAGGCCCTGCTGGACGCCCGCGCCCCCGGCCAGGCCACCGTCACCGACGTCGTCTGGTCCTCGCGGTTCCGGGTCCACCACCGGGTCGCGGACCACTACCGCGCCGGCCGCCTGCTGCTCGCGGGCGACGCCGCGCACGTGCACAGCCCGGCCGGCGGCCAGGGCATGAACACCGGCATCCAGGACGGCCACGCCCTCGGCCGCGCCCTCGCCACCGCCCTCACCACCGGCACGGACGAGGCGCTCGACGCCTACGAGGCCACCCGCCGCCCCGTCGCCCTGCGGGTGATCGCCCTGACCGACCGGATGACCCGCGTCGCCGCCACCCGCAACCCGGCCGTACGCGCCGTACGCAACACCCTGCTCCCGCTGCTGGCCCGCGTCCCGGCACTGAACCGGCGCCTGGCCACGGAACTGGCGGAACTGAACTACCGCTAGGCCGTGGCCGGCGATCCCCCCTACTCCACGAACAGCCCCCGCGCCGCGGCCCGCGCGTCGAAGGCCTCCAGCCGGGCCTGCGCGTCCGGCAGCGCGTCCGCCATCGCCTCCAGCAGCACCCGCCCCAGCAGCATCGGCGCGCACGCCGTGTCGAAGGCCAGGCCCGTGCCGACCGGCGCCGGGATCAGCAGGTCCGAGTGGCGGGCCACCGGTGCGAAGGCCGAATCCGCGACCGTGACCACGGTCAGCCCGGCCCCCCGCGCATGCTCCAGGGCCTCGGCCACCTCCTTCGGGTGGCGGGGCAGCGCGAAGCACAGCAGGGCGGAGGCCCCGGCGCCCGCGGCCGCGTCGATCCGGTCGGCGAGCATCGAGCCGCCCTCGTCGAGCAGCCGTACGTCCGGGTGGACCTTCGCCGCGAAGTACGCGAACCCGCGCGCCTGCGAGGACGCCGCGCGCAGCCCCAGGACGGGCAGCGGGCTCGACCCGGCCAGCAGCCGGCCCGCCTCGCGGACCGGCGCCGGGTCGGCGAGCATCGCGGAGAGCTGCCGCAGGTTCTCGATCTCGCCCTGAACGGCCTGCTGGTACTCGTTGTACGTGTCCTGCTCCCCGCCGCCGGCCCGCTCGGCGGGGGCCACCTCCCGCAGGTGCCGGCGCAGCGCGGGATAGCCGTCGAAGCCCAGCGCCACCGCGAACCGGGTCACCGACGGCTGGCTCACCCCGGCCAGCTCGGCGAGCTCCACGCTCGACAGGAACGGCACCTCGGCGGCCCCGCGCACCATGCAGTGCGCGATGCGCCGCTGCGTCGGCGTCAGCCGGTGCCCCTCGAACAGCTTCTGCAGCCGGGCCGCAGGGCTCTCGCTCATCCCGTTCCCCTCCGTCCCCGTCCGCCGGGCGGCCGGGCGGCCACCGACGGGATATTCAGTCTCCGAGCACTCTGCATGCGGCTATGCAGGACGGCAACCCGATCCCGTCATCCGAGACCCCCTGACACCCCCGCGTCGACCCCGCGAGAGCCACCCCCGGCGCCCCCGCGAGACCCGCCCGCGGGCCCGTATCAATTCCCTTGACCGGCCCACGCCCCGCGCTCGATTCTCAAGGACCGGCCGCCGGGCTCGACGCGGCCAACCCCCACCGGATTCAACCGAATTGGCCCCCATGGTGTCTTCCCCCGCGTCCGCCCCACCCGTACCCGGAAGCCGAACCGGATCCCGCACCCGGACCCGTCTGTGGACCAGGAACTTCGGCCTGTTCTTCACCGCCCGCATCGTTTCGATGCTGGGCGACACGATGATGCCGGTGGCCCTGGCCGTGGCCATGATCTCGCTCGGCCACGGGGTGAGCGGCATCGGGTACGCGCTGGGCGCCTGGATGGGGTCCTTCGCCCTCTTCATCGTCTTCGGCGGGGTGATCGCGGACCGCTTCCACCCCCTGCCGCAGATGATCGGCGCCGACGCGGTCCGCTGCGTGGCGCAGGGCTCCTTCGCCGCCTACCTCTGGCTCGGACACCCCACGCTCTGGTTCGTCATCGGCGTCTCGGTCCTCGGCGGCACCGCCACCGCGATGTTCCAGCCGGGCACGGCAAGCCTCGTCCCCCAGGTTTCCACCGACCCCACCCAGGCCAACGGGGTGCTGGGGGTGAGCCAGGGGATGGCCACGATGGCCGGGCCGGCGGTCGCCGGTGTGCTGGTCGCCGCCACCTCCACGGCCTGGGTGTTCGTGATCGACGCGGCCACCTTCGCCGTCAGCGGGCTCTGCCTGGTCCTGCTGCGCCTGCCGCGCTTCGAGGCCGACCGCTCACGGTCCATGCTCACGAACCTGCGGGAGGGCTGGGACGAGTTCCGCTCCAGGTCCTGGCTGTGGGCGGTGATCCTGATCTGGTGGGTGCTCGGCGTCTTCGTCTGGGGCCCGCTCACCCCGCTCGGCGCGGCCTCGATCATCGCCGAGCACGGCAAGGCCGCCTTCGGGTACGCGGAGGGCGCCTTCGGGGCCGGCTGCGTCCTCGGCGGGCTCGTCGCGATCCGGCTCCGCCCGGCCCGGCCGCTGCTCGGCGGCGGGGTGGCGATGTTCCTGTTCCCGGTGATGCCGCTGGCCGCGGCCCTGGTCCCGGCCCTGCCGCTGCTCATGCTCGGCTACGCGATCAGCGGCGTGGGCTGGGCGTTCTGGGGCGTCCAGTGGTCCACCACGATGCAGACCCAGATACCCGAGGACCGGCTCAACCGGGTGACCGCGTACGAGGTGGGCGGTTCGATCCTCGCCATCCCCCTCGGCCAGGTCCTCTCGGGCCCGGCGAGCACCCTCTTCGGCGTCCGCCCGCTCCTGCTGGGCGGGGCCGCGATCGGCCTCGGCTGCGCCCTCGCCCTCCTCCTCGTCCGGCCCGTCCGCGGGCTCGTGCGGCGCGATCCGGGGGTTAGCCCCAGTGCCGGCGAGGACGCCGGCTCCTAGGGTGGCGGGATGGAGTCCCAAGAGATCAAGAAGGAACTCTCCGCCACGCTCGACGCCCGGCGGGAGCTGGGGGCGGAGTACGAGGCCGCGCTGGTGGACTCGTTCGTGGAGAAGGTCGACACGCAGGTCCGCCGGCGCCTCGCGGAGGAGCGGCTCTCCGCGGCCCGCGGCACCCGGCCCGGCGCCGCGGACTCCCAGGACGGCAACTTCGGCGAGCGCTTCGGCTTCGCGATCATCACCCTGGTGCTGGCCATCCCGCTCTCCGCGATCGGCGCCGCCCAGGCCCACCTCAGCGGTCTGGTCGTGGTCTGGCTCGGCATCCTGGGCGTCAACTACGTCCACGCGGCGAAGTTCTCCCGCCACCGGGGCGAGCGCGATACCGATCAGCTGAACTGACCGCCGGGCACCGGGGCACCGGGCGGCCCGCGCACAGGTTTATGCGCGGGGACCGCCGCACCCCGGTTTCCCGGGGGCGGGACGACGGCGGTCCCCGCGCAGGACACGGGCCGGGTCAGGGCCGTCCGCGCGTCCGTGGCGTCCAACGCGGTCCGGGAGCCGCTCCGGAGGTGCGCCGACGCCGTTCGTGATGCCGGCCGGGTCCCGGTCTCCCGGGCTTCCCTGCCGACAACCACCACTGTGCCGGAGCCGTGTTAAGCCGGTGCTGCCGTCACGTGTCGGGCCCGTACCGTTTGCGCGTCGCCCGCGCGCGGGCCCGGGCCCGGGCTCGCACACGGACCCGTACGCGGCCCCCGCGCGGTTCCCTACGGGCTACTTGGCGCCCTTGGCCAGGAACGCCAGCAGGTCCTGACGGCTCACCACACCGGTCGGCTTGCCCTCGACCAGCACGATCGCCGCGTCGGCCTCGCCGAGCACCGCCATCAGCTCGGAGACCGGCTCGCCCGAGCCGACCTGCGGCAGCGGCGCGCTCATGTGCTTCTCCAGCGGGTCGCCCAGCGAGGCGCCGCCCGCGAACAGCGCCGCCAGCAGCTCCTTCTCGACCACGGAGCCGATGACCTCGGCGGCCATCACGTCGGGGTGGCCGGCGCCCGGCTTGACGATCGGCATCTGCGAGACGCCGTACTCGCGCAGGACCTCGATGGCCTCGCCGACGGTCTCCTCCGGGTGCATGTGGACCAGCGAGGGGATGCCGCCCGCCTTGTCCGCGAGCACGTCCCGGATGCGGGCGGAGGGGCCCGCGTCCTCCAGGAAGCCGTGTCCGGCCATCCACTCGTCGTTGAAGATCTTGCTGATGTAGCCGCGCCCGCTGTCCGGGAGCAGGACGACGACCACGTCGTCCGGGCCGAGGCCCTCGGCCGCCTTCAGCGCGGCGACGACCGCCATGCCGCAGGAGCCGCCGACGAGCAGGCCCTCCTCCTTCGCGAGGCGGCGGGTCATCTGGAAGGAGTCCTTGTCGGACACCGCGATGATCTCGTCGGCCACCTCCGCGTCGTAGGCGGTCGGCCAGAAGTCCTCGCCGACGCCCTCGACGAGGTACGGGCGGCCCGAGCCGCCGGAGTAGACCGAGCCCTCGGGGTCGGCGCCGATGACCTTCACGCTGCCGCCGGAGGCCTCCTTGAGGTACCGGCCGGTGCCCGAGATCGTGCCGCCCGTGCCGACGCCCGCGACGAAGTGGGTGATCTTCCCGTCCGTCTGCTCCCAGAGCTCGGGGCCGGTGGTCTCGTAGTGCGAGCGCGGGTTGTTCGGGTTGCTGTACTGGTCGGGCTTCCAGGCACCGGGGGTCTCGCGCACGAGGCGGTCGGACACGTTGTAGTACGAGTCCGGGTGCTCGGGGTCGACGGCGGTCGGGCAGACCACGACCTCGGCGCCGTACGCGCGCATGACGTTGATCTTGTCAGTCGAGACCTTGTCGGGGCAGACGAAGATGCACTTGTAGCCCTTCTGCTGGGCCACGATGGCGAGTCCTACACCCGTGTTGCCGCTCGTGGGCTCCACGATGGTGCCGCCGGGCTTGAGTGCTCCGCTCTGTTCGGCGGCCTCGATCATCCGTACGGCGATGCGGTCCTTCGCGGATCCGCCGGGATTGAAGTACTCGACCTTGGCAAGGACGGTGGCCTGGAGGCCTTCGGTCACACGGTTGAGCTTCACCAGCGGGGTGTTGCCGACGAGGCTGATCATCGAGTCGTGGAATTGCACCATGTTCTCCAAGGAGGGGACTCCACGGGTTCTCCGGGAGGCACCGCCAGACTATGCGGAAAGGGATTGGCCGACCGGCACTACGGGGCAGGTAGGTCAACAGGACGGCGGGGTCGAGCAGGCACGGCGCAGGGATCCGGCCAAGGACCGAGAAGGTGGCTTGAAGGGTGTCCAGGGCGAGGACGGCCCGCCGCATCGCGGCGGGAGCGGCGTACGGCGGTGGCGGGCTCGGGCTCGTCGGGGCCGCCGCGGTCGGGCTGGTGGTCGCGGAAATGCAGTTCGCGAAGCGGACGGTCGGCACGGGCCTGCCGGATCCGCCGCGCGCGGACGGGCTGTACGGGAGCGAGTTCGGCGGACCCGAGCTGAGTCCGGGCCCGCTGCGGTTCGGCGTGCTGGGCGATTCCACGGCCGCCGGGCTGGGGGTGCGGCGGGCCCGGCAGACTCCGGGGGCCCTGCTGGCCTCGGGGCTGGCGGCGGTGGCCGAGCGGCCGGTCGAGCTGCGCAACGTGGCCCTTTCGGGTGCCATGTCGGACGATCTGGACCGGCAGACGGGGCTGCTGCTGGACGGTGACGTCCCGCCCCCCGACGTGTGCGTGATCATGATCGGCGCCAATGACGTGACCCGCCGGATGCCGCCCACCCAGTCGGTGCGGCTGCTGACCGCGGCCGTACGCCGGCTGCGGCTCGCGGGCTCCGAGGTGGTGGTCGGCACCTGTCCGGACCTCGGCACCATCGAGCCCGTCTACCAGCCGCTGCGGTGGCTGGCCCGCCGGGTCTCGCGCCAGCTCGCGGCCGCCCAGACGATCGGGGTGCTCGCGCTGGGCGCCCGTACCGTCTCGATCGGCGACCTGATGGGCACGGAGTTCGCGGCGAACCCCCGCGAGATGTTCGGACCGGACTCCTACCACCCGTCGGCCGAGGGGTACGCGACCGCGGCGATGGCCATACTGCCGACGCTGTGCGCGGCCCTGGGCGTCTGGCCCGAGTCGGACCGGCTGGACGTGTCGCGCAACGAGGACATGCTCCCGCTGGCCAAGGCCGCCTCGGCGGCGGCGGGCCAGGCCGGCACCGAGGTGACCGGTGCCCGCGGCGCCTGGGCCCTGCTCAAGTACCGGCGCAGGCGCCGGGTCCCCGGCGAGGAGCTCGCGGAGCACACGGGAGGCGCCGCGGCCGGCGGCGCGCCGGCCGGTGCGGGACACGCCGGGGCGACCGGCGGGGCGACCGGCGGGGCGACCGGCGCCGCGGGCACGCCCAGAGCGACCGGAGTCACATCGCAAGGGCAGTGACCTCGACGGTACGGGGCGGTAACTTCGCATGCGGTCCCGGTACGACACCACTTCCTTGGAGCCCCGATGCCCGAAGCCGTCATCGTTTCCACCGCCCGTTCGCCGATCGGGCGCGCTTTCAAGGGATCCCTCAAGGACGTCCGCCCGGACGACCTGACCGCCACGGTCATCCAGGCCGCCCTCGCCAAGGTCCCCGGGCTGGACCCGCGCGAGATCGACGACCTGATGCTGGGCTGCGGCCTGCCGGGCGGCGAGCAGGGCCACAACCTCGGCCGGATCGTCGCGGTGCAGATGGGCATGGACCACCTGCCCGCGACCACGATCACCCGCTACTGCGCCTCCTCGCTGCAGACCTCCCGGATGGCGCTGCACGCCATCAAGGCGGGCGAGGGCGACGTCTTCATCTCCGCGGGCGTCGAGATGGTCTCCCGGTCCGTGAACGGCTCCTCCGACGGCATCCCGGGCACCCACAACCCGCTCTTCGCCGATGCCGAGGCCCGCACCAAGGAGGTCGCCGAGTCGACCGGTTCCTCCTGGCACGACCCGCGCGAGGACGGCCGCACCCCCGACGCGTACATCGGGATGGGGCAGACCGCGGAAAACCTGGCCCGGCTCAAGGGCGTGACCCGCGCCGACATGGACGAGTTCGGCGTCCGCTCGCAGAACCTGGCCGAGGAAGCCATCAAGAACGGCTTCTGGGCCCGCGAGATCACCCCGGTCACCACCCCGGACGGCACGGTCGTCTCGCAGGACGACGGCCCGCGCGCCGGGGTCACCCTGGAGGCCGTCCAGGGCCTCAAGCCCGTGTTCCGCCCCGACGGCATGATCACGGCCGGCAACTGCTGCCCGCTGAACGACGGCGCCGCGGCCCTGGTCGTCATGAGCGACACCAAGGCGCGCGAGCTGGGCCTGACCCCGCTGGCGCGGATCGTCTCCACCGGTGTCACCGGCCTGTCCCCCGAGATCATGGGCCTGGGCCCGGTCGAGGCCTCCCGGCAGGCGCTGAAGCGGGCGGGCCTGACCGTCGGCGACATCGACCTGTTCGAGATCAACGAGGCCTTCGCGGCCCAGGTGATCCCCTCCTACCGGGACCTCGAGATCCCGCTGGAGAAGCTGAACGTCAACGGCGGGGCCATCGCCATCGGTCACCCCTTCGGGATGACCGGCGCGCGCATCACGGGCACGCTGATCAACAGCCTGCAGTTCCACGACAAGCAGTTCGGCCTCGAAACCATGTGCGTCGGCGGCGGCCAGGGCATGGCGATGGTGATCGAGCGGCTGAGCTGAGCCGCAGCGGAGGGTAGGGGTCGTCCTGAGGCACGAAGGACGACACCTGCCCGCAGCCAAGGCGAAGCTCAGCGTGAGCGGGGCCGTCAGGATCAAGAGCCGAGGCCGGACGCCGTAAGGGATCCGTCTTGATCCCCCTGCGTCGTACTGACGCCGGATCTAATCCTGTCGCGGCCATTCTGTGACCAAATGTCCCCCAGGATGTGACATACGTCCTGGGGGTTCGTCATTCCCGCAGGTCAGAGGCGATTCGGGCAGTCCCGCCGGGACGAAAGACCTGTCCAATTCATGACGTAATGCACTGCAAGCCATTCCCAGGACGGGACAAGCTGATGTAGGAAGTCGGGGGATCGAAATCAATCAGGAGTTAGACAGTGAGCGCCATGCCTCTTGCCCTACTGCTGACCACGGCCGCTGCCACGGCCGTGGGCGCTGCCGCGCTGCACGCCGTCCACGGCCTGCGCAAGCAGGTCGCGGCCCTGCGCGGTGAGCTGGCGGTGTCGCACCCCCGTGGTGCCACCGTCCCGCACGCCCGCGCCGCCGTGGAGTCCCCCGCCGCCGAGATACGAGCCGCCGTCGCCGAGGCCCTGGCCGAGGAGCGCGAGCGCGAGCTCGCCGAGGCGCGTGCCTTCTGGGCCGCTCAGGAGGCGCGCGACGCCGCCGACGCCCCCTCGCTGCTGGGCGGCCTGTCCGGCCTCGGCGAGGAGAGCCCCGTCTTCCTGCCCCGGCAGGCCGACCTGGTCGGCCTGGAGCCGTTCCCGGGCGACGACGCGGACGACTACCAGAGCTACCCGGAGGACTCGGCCGAGCTGGCCGCCGCCCGCCGGCGCCACCCCTCGCACCCGGACTTCGTCCCCGTGCAGGCCTCGCACCCCGGCGCCGACCACGAGCGCACGGTCAACCGCCTGGAGGAGCTCGCGGAGGCCCGTACGGCCCTCGCGGACGTCCGTCCCGGCCCGCTGGGCACCCTGGACGTGTACGTCTTCACCGACGGCACCACGCTCTGCATGACCCCGGGCCACCGGGAGACCGCCGAGCGGCTCGCCGACGCCCTGCGCTCGGGCAGCGCGCCCGTCCTGCTGGGCGGCTCGGGCATCTCCGGCGCCTACGCCCTGACCTTCTCCTGCGGAGACTCCGAGGACCCGGACAACAACGTCTACATCCTCGCCGACCGCGTCATCGCATCGCTCTGACCGCTCCGATCGCTCCGACCGCGCCGATCCCCCGCGTCGGTCCGCGTCACCGCAGCGCCCCGGCTTCCGCCTGATCGACCAGACGAACGGCCTCGTCCAGCAACTCGGACGGGGCCTTCGCCACGTCCGCGCCCGGGCCGCCCCCGGAGCCGGCCGCCGCGGCGTGCAGGGCCTCGGTGAGGTCCAGACCGGCCACGGCGAGCTGGTCGCCCACCACGAAGATCCCGGCGTCGGGCATCGTCCGCGCCGGAGCCGCCCCCGCGCCGTCCCCGCCGCCCGCGGAGGCGGCCTCCAGCCGCTGCGCGCGCAGCGAGAGCTCCCGGGCCAGGTCCAGCGCCACCTCGGCGGCACCCTGCTGGAGCCGGCTCTGCGGGGCCGCCCGCAGCCGGTCGGCGAAACGTTCCACGGCGGCGGTCAAGGGTGAGGTATCGAGCACCCGGCCGACCTTACGCGCCGCCGCGGCGCCATTGCCAACGGGCGAACTCTCCGGCACGGTGGCGTGAAGAGGACAGCACAGCACGGCGAAACCCCCGGAGGCGCCCATGTCCGTCGAGTTCTCCGAACAGACCCACCGCAACATGATCGACAGAATCCCCCAGACCACCGGTCGTGACCTCTCCGACTGGCTCCGGGCCGTGGACGACGGCCCCTCCCTCGTCCGGTTCGAAGAGAAGGTCAGCTGGCTGCTCGGCGCGCACGAGCTGTCGTACGGCCAGGCCAAGGCGATCATCCACGAGTACGACCTGCGCAGGGCCGCCCGCAAGTTCGGCTGAGCCGGCTCCGGCCCCTGCCCCCGTCCGCAGCCCCCGACTCCCTGACCGCCTCCTCACCCGATCCGCTGACCCCCGACATGCGGGAAGGCCCCGCGAGCGTGTGCTCGCGGGGCCTTCCCCGGCTCAGGCCGTGCGTACGGGTCGCCCCGTACTAGTCGCCCTTGAGGATGGAGATCAGGCGCAGCATCTCCATGTAGATCCACACCAGGGTCATGGTGAGGCCGAAGGCCGCCAGCCAGGACTCCTCGCGGGGGGCGCCGTAGGTCACGCCGTCCTCGACCATCTTGAAGTCCATGGCGAGGAAGGCCGCGCCGAGGATGATGCCGATGACACCGAAGAGGATGCCGAGGGGGCCGCTGCGGAAGCCGAGGCCGTCGCCGCCCGCGAAGACGGAGAACAGCAGGTTGACGACCATCAGGAGCATGAAGCCCATGGCGGCGGCCATCACGAAGCCGACGAAGCGCCGGTTCACCCGGATCCAGCGCATCTTGTACGCGAACAGCACGCCGGCGAAGACGCACATCGTGCCCATGACGGCCTGGACGACCGTGCCGGGGCCCGTGTAGGTGCTGACGGCCGAGCTGATGACGCCGAGGAAGACGCCCTCGAACGCCGCGTAGGCCAGGATCAGCGCCGGGACGGGCTTGGCCTTGAACGACTGGATCATCGCGAAGACGAACGCGATGAGCGCCGCGACGACGGCGATGCCGTACGACTTGTTGATGTTGGCCGCGTCGACCGGAAGCGTGATCCAGGAGATCGCCGCCGTGAGGACGACCGTGCCGAGCGTCATGGCCGTACGGCTCACGACGTCGTCGATGGTCATCGCATTGCCGCGGACCGGCGCCTGCGGCATACCCGTGGCCGGGTCGGTCGCGTAGGGGTTGGTCGCGTACGGGTTGGTGGCGGTCCCGGCCTGGGCCTGGGGCTGCTGCGTGCCGAAGCCCGCATAAGCACCGTTGTCGCGGCTGAACCCCCGTCGCGAGAAGACCGGGTTGCTGCTCCTCATCTCACTCCTCCATGGCCACCGTGCGCGGCCTTGGAATCAAGAGTAATGCGAACGCAAAGGAATCGCCCTACTGCTGGAGGAGGATCTTTCCCTCAGGTACGGGGGCGGGTACGACGGCGGGTGCGGACCCGCTTCGCGGGACGGCGGGGGTACCCGTGGCGCCCCCGCCCTCCGCATGTTCCGGCCTGAAACGGAACATCGTCACCAACATCGTGCCCGAAGCCGGACTTGAACCGGCACGACCCGAGGGTCAGCGAGGTTTAAGCTCGCCGTGTCTGCATTCCACCATCCGGGCAGGGCGTAGCGGCCCCGTAGGAAAAGCCTTGAACGCTACGCCGAGCCTATCCGGAACACTTGCGCCCCCACCTGGGCATCTCGCCGATGTTGTCTGATTTTATTGGTGATTGATGGCCCGTCAGGGGACAGAAGGCGCGGTCGGCACGTTCCGGGCGTCGATCATGGCCGCCCCGGGATTGACGGAATTTCGATGGCCCGCGCCACCGCGCGCGCCACCCCGTGCGCCACCCCCTCGGACCGGCTCCGCTTCCGGTCCGTTCCCGCGCCCTCTGTCATACCAAAGGAGGAGGCGCGGTCCCCCGCGGTCACTCTCCGGTGGACCGGAGAAGGGGCATCACGGCTGATCCGGAGCGGGGGTGGGCGCCACGAGGATGGAGGAGTCCCGCCCACCGCGGACCGTGAGCCGGTCCGCACCTTGAGGAGCCGCCCCCGTGACCACCGTGAACTACGCCCCGCACACCGCCCAGGCCGTCGCCGCGCGCGCCTCGGGCCTCTCCAAGGTGTACGGCCAGGGCGAGACCCAGGTGGTCGCCCTGGACAACGTCTCCGTGGACTTCGCGCAGGGCCAGTTCACCGCGATCATGGGCCCCTCCGGCTCCGGCAAGTCCACGCTGATGCACTGCGTCGCCGGGCTGGACACCTTCTCCGCCGGCTCCGTCCGCATCGGCGAGACCGAGCTGTCCACCCTGAAGGACAAGCAGCTCACCCAGCTGCGCCGGGACAAGATCGGCTTCATCTTCCAGGCCTTCAACCTGCTGCCGACCCTGACGGCCCTGGAGAACATCACGCTCCCCATGGACATCGCCGGCCGCAAGCCCGACCAGCAGTGGCTGGACGCGGTGATCGCCATGGTCGGCCTCTCCGAGCGCCTCTCCCACCGCCCCACCCAGCTCTCCGGCGGCCAGCAGCAGCGCGTGGCCGTGGCCCGCGCCCTGGCTTCCCGCCCCGAGATCATCTTCGGTGACGAGCCCACCGGAAACCTCGACTCGCGCTCCGGCGCCGAGGTCCTCGGCTTCCTGCGCAATTCCGTGCGCGAGCTCGGCCAGACCGTCGTCATGGTCACCCACGACCCGGTCGCCGCCTCGTACGCGGACCGCGTCATCTTCCTCGCCGACGGCCGCATCGTCGACGAGATGATCCAGCCCACCGCGGACGGCGTGCTCGACCGCATGAAGGCCTTCGACGCCAAGGGCCGCACCAGCTGAGGGACGCACCCCTCGTAGCCCGTCCGTCCCCGCTGACCCCTTAGACCTGGACTCCTCCACCATGTTCCGTACCGCCCTGCGCAACGTGCTCGCGCACAAGGCCCGGCTGCTGATGACGGTGCTCGCCGTCGTCCTCGGCGTCGCCTTCGTCTCCGGCACGCTCGTCTTCACCGACACCGTCGGCAAGGCGATGTCGAACCAGTCGGCCAAGAGCTTCGACGGCGTCGCCGTCTCGGTCACCTCCCACGGCCCCACCCGCAACGACGAGGGCGTCAAGGAGGGCGAGCCGGGCATCAGCCAGAAGACCCTCGACAAGGTCAAGGCGCTCGGCGGCGTCGAGAGCGCCTCGGGCCGCGTCCACGGCTTCGCCGCCGTCGGCGACCAGGACGGCAAGCTGATCGGCAACGGCTGGTCCAACACCGGCGCCAACTTCGTCCCCCTCCAGGACGGCAAGGACCCCCGCTACGCCTTCACCGCGGGCAGCGGCCCGGCCAAGGCCGGCGAGATCGCCCTCGACACGGAGACGGCCAAGCGCGGCAAGTACACGGTGGGCGACAAGGTCCGGGTGGCCGACAACGGCCCGGCCAAGGAGTACACGCTCGCCGGCGTCTTCACCACCGAGGACGGCGCGGTCAACGCGGGCGGCTCGCTCGTCCTGTTCGACACCCCCACCGCCCAGCGGCTCTACCTGGAGCCGGGCTACTACGACGAGCTCGCGGTCAGCGCCAAGGCCGGCACCTCCGCCGACCGGCTGCTCACCGAGATCAAGCCGCTCGTCGGCAAGGACGCCACGGCCCAGACCGGCGCGGCCCTCGCGGCCGAGCAGGCCAAGGACATCGAAGCCGGCATGGGCAGCATGAACCAGATGCTGCTGACCTTCGCGCTGATCTCGCTCTTCGTCGGCGTCTTCCTGATCTACAACACCTTCACCATGCTGGTCGCCCAGCGCACCAAGGAACTGGCCCTGCTGCGCGCCGTCGGCGCCAACCGCGGCCAGGTCAAGCGCTCGGTCCTGGCCGAGGCCCTGGTCGTCGGCGTGATCTCCTCCGCGATCGGCCTGATCGCCGGTGTCGGGCTCGCCGTCGGCATGCGCTCCGCGATGAACGCCTTCGACGTCAAGATCCCGGCCGGCCCGCTGGTCGTCGCCCCCGCCACCGTCATCGCCGCGATCGTCATCGGCGTCGTCGTCACGATGCTCGCCGCCTGGCTGCCCGCCCGCCGCACCGCCAAGATCTCCCCGGTCGCCGCGATGGGCAGCGCCCACCTGCCGGCCTCCTCGAAGTCCCTGGTGCTGCGCAACAGCATCGGCGGGGCCGTCACCCTGCTGGGTCTGCTCGCCATCCTCGGCGGCGCGATGACCGGGAAGGACGGCAAGATGCTCATCGGCGCCGGTGCCTTCCTCACGATGATCGGCATCATCATCCTGCTGCCGGCCCTCTCCCGCCCGGTCATCGCGGCGGTCCGCCCGCTGCTGGAGAAGGTGTTCGGCGTCGCCGGCAAGCTGGCCGCGCAGAACGCGGTCCGCAACCCGCGCCGCACCGCCGTCACCGCCGCCTCGCTGGCCATCGGCCTGACCCTGGTCACCGCCCTGTCGGTGCTCGGGATCACGATGGGCAAGGCCATCGACCGGATGACGACGGACAACCTCAAGGCCGACTACAAGGTCTCCATGGGCGAGAGCTTCGGCAGCCTGGACGCCTCCGTGATCCCGGCCCTGGAGAAGGCCCCCGGCGTCGAGGCGGTCTCCCCGCAGCAGGCCGGCGACTTCAAGGTCGGCGACGGCGACACCTACCGCTCCGTCTCCGGGGTCAACCCGGAGACCATCGGCCGGCTCCTCAACTTCGACGTGCTCAGCGGGCAGCTGACCAGCCTGGCCAAGGGCGAGGTGGCCGTCGCCGAGAAGACCGCGAAGTCGGACGGCCTGTCGGTCGGCTCCCCCCTGAAGGTCACCTTCCCGGACAACAAGAAGGAGAGCCTGAAGGTCGGCGCGGTCTACAAGGACATGGAGGGCATGCTCTCCCCCTACGTGATCGACTCCCGGATCCTCGACCGGCACGACGAGAAGCCGTACCTGCGCGAGGTCCTCGTCAAGATGGACGGCGGCCCCTCGGCCAAGGGCGAGCAGGCCCTGGTCGACGCCCTCGGCAAGAACCCGGCGATCACCTTCGCCACCCAGCAGGACATCCGCAACGAGATGGGCGGCCTGATCAACACCGCCCTGAACATCATGTACGGCCTGCTCGCCATGGCGCTGATCATCTCGGTCCTCGGCGTCGTCAACACCCTGGCGATGTCCGTGTACGAGCGGACGCAGGAGATCGGCATGCTGCGGGCCATCGGCCTGGACCGCGGCCGGGTCAAGAACATGATCCGGCTCGAAGCCATCGTGATCTCGCTCTTCGGCGCGGTCATCGGCGTGGCACTGGGCACCTTCATCGCCTGGGCCGTCGGCGAGACCATCAAGGGCTCGATCCCGAACTACGCCCTGGTCATCCCCTTCGACCGGATCGCGATCTTCATGCTGCTCGCCGGCGTCGTCGGCGCCCTGGCGGCCCTGTGGCCCGCCCGCAGCGCGGCCCGGCTGAACATGCTGACCGCGATCAAGACGGAGTAGCGGGAAGGAACGGCCGCGCCCGTACCGAGCCGCAGGGCCCCGCGACACGACGTCGCGGGGCCCTGCGGCCGTTCCACCGCCCGTACGGGGCTACGCGGGCCACTCCCGGGCCCGCAGCGGCATCCCGGAGGCCGAGCGCTTCCCGGTGCGCACCGCGAGCACCTGGTTGACGCCGAGCCGGTTGTGCTCGAAGGCGAGCGCCGAGGCGGCCATGTACAGCTGCCAGACCCGGGCCCGCCCGGGCGAGGTCAGCCGCTGCGCCTCCTCCCAGTGCTCGTCCAGCCGGGCCACCCAGGCCCGCAGGGTGAGCGCGTAGTGCTCGCGCAGCGCCTCCACGTCGCGGACCTCGAAGCCGGCCCGCTCCAGCTCGCCGACCGTGGTGCCCAGCGGGGACAGTTCGCCGTCGGGGAAGACGTAGGCGTCTATGAACGCGTCGATCCGGTAGGCCTCCTCGTCCGGTTCGGGGCGCCGCGCGATCTGGTGGTTCAGCAGCCTCCCGCCCGGCCGCAGCAGGCCGTACAGGGTGTGGGCGTACGTGCGGTAGCGCTCGGCGCCGACGTGTTCGGCCATCCCGATGGAGGAAATGGCGTCGTACGGGCCGTCCTTGACGTCCCGGTAGTCCTGGACCCGGATCTCGACGAGGTCGGCCAGGCCCTCCTCCGCGACCCGCTTGCGGGCGTAGGCGGCCTGTTCCCGCGAGAGGGTGATCCCGGTGACCCGGGCCCCGTACTCCCGGGCCGCGTGCAGGGCCATCGAGCCCCAGCCGCAGCCCACGTCCAGGAGCCGGTCACCCGGTCTCAGGGCGAGCTTGCGGCAGACCAGGTCCAGCTTGTCCCGCTGGGCGTCCTCCAGGCTCCCGCCCGGGGTCCAGTAGGCGCAGGAGTACACCATCGACGGGCCGAGCACCCGCTCGTAGAAGGTGTTGCCCACGTCGTAGTGGTGGCTGATGGCCCGCCGGTCGCTGCCCCGCGTGTGCCGGGGCTGCCGCGATCCGCCGCGGCGGACGGCCTCCTCGGGCGGCGGGGCCGGTCTGGTCCACGGCCGCGCGAGGCCCACGAGGCCCCGTACGGCGGCCCGGGCGCGCGGATCGCGCAGCAGGGCGGCGGGACCGGTGTCCTTGGCGGCGGCACCGGTGTCCTGGCCGGCGGCCGGCCCGGGAGCGGGCTCGGGGTCCCGTTCCCAGAGCACTCCGCCGACCCGGTCGAGCAGCTCGAACAGGTCCCCGTCGACGGTCAGGTCCCCGGCCACCCAGGCGCGGGCCAGGCCGAGTTCGCCCGGCTTCCACAGGATCCGGCGCAGGGCGCGCCGGTTGGCCAGGACCAGGATGGGACCGCCGAGCGGGCCGGCCTCGCTGCCGTCCCAGGCCCGGATCCGTACCGGGAGAGGGGCTCCCATCAGGGTTTCGGCTAAAGCGGCCAGCCGCGGCGCGGCGTCGTTCATGCGGGACCCTCCCACGAGCTCCGACAAACTTCCGAATAAGTTCCGACCGGACGGCATACCCGGATCGGGCCCCGGATATGCCGAAGGGGCCGCCCGCACCACGGATGGCGGGCGGCCCCTCCGGGCCGTACTGGGTCCTGCTCGTCTTGCTCGTCCTGCTCGTCCTGCCGGGCCCTACGGGGTCAGGAGGCCTTGGCCTTCTCGGCCGGGGCCGCGACGGCGGCCGGAGCCGGCGCCGGCTTGGCGGCCTCGTAGAACTCCTCGCGGGGGCTCTCCAGGGCGCCGAGGGAGACGACCTCGCGCTTGAGGAACATCGCGAGGGTCCAGTCGGCGAAGACGCGGATCTTGCGGTTCCAGGTCGGCATGGCCATGCCGTGGTAGCCACGGTGCATGTACCAGGCGAGACGGCCCTTGAGCTTGATCTTCATCTTGCCCATGACGATCATCGCCACGCCCTTGTGGAGGCCGAGGCCCGCCACCGCACCCTTGTTGGAGTGCGAGTACTCGGCCTGCGGGAAGCCCCGCATGCCCGAGATGACGTTGTCGCCGAGGACCTTGGCCTGGCGCAGCGCGTGCTGGGCGTTCGGCGGGCACCAGGCGTTCTCCACGCCGGCCTTGCGGGCGGCGAGGTCGGGCACCTGGGCGTTGTCGCCGGCGGTCCAGATGTAGTCCGTGCCCTTGACCTGGAGGGTCGGCTCGGCGTCCACGTGACCGCGGGGGCCCAGCGGCAGGCCGTAGCGGGCCAGCACCGGGTTGGGCTTGACGCCGGCGGTCCACACGAGGGTGTTGGAGTCGACCTCGAGGCCGTTCTTCAGCACCACGTGGCCGTCCACGCAGGAGTCCATGGAGGTGTTCAGGTAGATCTCGATGCCGCGCGACTCGAGGTGCTCCTTGCCCCAGGTGCCGAGCTTGGGCCCGACCTCGGGAAGGATCTTGTCGGCCGCGTCGACCAGGATGAAGCGCATGTCCTCGCGCTTGATGCTGGAGTAGTACTTCGCGGCGTCGCGGGCCATGTCCTCGACCTCGCCGATCGTCTCGGCACCGGCGAAGCCGCCGCCGACGAAGACGAAGGTGAGGGCCTTGCGGCGGACGTCCTCGTCCGTCGTGGACTCGGCCTTGTCGAGCTGCTCGAGTACGTGGTTGCGCAGGCCGATGCCCTCTTCCACGCCCTTCATGCCGATGCCCTGTTCGGCGAGGCCGGGGATCGGGAAGGTGCGGGAAACGGCGCCGAGCGCGATCACCAGGTAGTCGAAGGGCAGCTCGTACGCCTCGCCGACCAGCGGCGTGACGACGGCGACCTTGCGGTCCTGGTCGATGTTCGTGACCCGGCCGGTGAGGACCTCAGCCTTCGGAAGCACGCGTCGCAGCGGTACGACGACGTGCCGAGGCGAGATGCTGCCTGCGGCCACTTCGGGGAGGAAGGGCTGGTAGGTCATGTACGAGCGCGGGTCGACGACCGTGACGGTCGCCTCGCCGTAACGCATCTTCTTCATGATGCGCTTGGCTGCGTACAGGCCTACGTACCCACCTCCTACAACGAGGATCCTGGGACGCTCCGTGGTGCTCATGAGGAAAAGTATCCAGCACCCCAAGGGGTGACGCTCGTGAGCCCCTTCACAAGGACCTCCGGACCCTCTGCTACACTCCGCCGCCCACGTGATCGAGGTCATGGCGCGAAGCGGGAACCAGGGTGTAACGGGAGTCGTTGAACACCAGTCCTGAACTGGCCTCCAAGCCCTCAAGCGGAGTAGACCACCGGCTTCGTGGATACCTACCGCCAGAGGTGTGCGAGGTCCGGCAATCGCACGAACGCGAGCAAAAAGAAGGCTCAGGAGGCTCCTGACTCGCCCAAAAGGCTCCTTCGGAGCCCTCACAGGCACCTTTTCCTTGTGAAGAACTTCACGAAGTTCATGTGGACGACGGGACCAAAGGCCCCCGAACGGCCCTCCGGGAGCCCTTCTTGACCCTCGACCTGGTCGAGGGACCAGGGTTCGGGGCGTGGAGAACGAGATGCGCAGTATCGGCGAGACGGCCCTCGACAGCGGCCTGAGCGTGAGTGCCCTGCGGTTCTACGACGGGGCGGGCGTACTGGTTCCCGTCCGGGTGGATCCCGTGAGCGGGTACCGCTGGTACGGGCCCGGGCAGGTCGAGGAGGCCCGGCTGCTGGCCCGGCTCCGGCGGACCGGCATGCCCCTGGCGGACATCCGGCTCGTGCTGGCCGGCTGGGCCGGCGCGGACACGGACCTGGTCCGCGGCCTGCTCCGGGCACACCTGCTCCGGCTGGAGCAGGGCCTGTCCGATGCGCGCGGCGAGCTCTCCGCGATCCACGCCCTACTCGACCGCAGGGAGCACCCTTTGAGCACGCCCCTTTCCCCGGCCACCCCCACCCCCACCACCCCCGCCCCCACGGCCCGGCTCACCCTGTCCGGGCCGGAGCTGGCCGCCGCGCTGGACGCGGTGCGGTTCGCCGTCGGCTCCGATCCCGAGCTGCCGGTCCTCGGCGGCGTCCTCTTCGACATCGAGGGCGGGGCGCTGCGCGTCGTGGCCACCGACCGGTACCGCCTGGCCGTCTCCCGCGCCGGGGCCGCCGGGCACACCGGACCCCGCCTCCAGCTGCTCGTACCCGCCCCGCTCGTGGACGCGATGCGGGCGCTGCTGAGCGAGGACGGCCCCGTCCTGCTCACCGTCGACGGCGACCGCGTGACCCTGGAGACGCGGACGGCGGAGCGCCAGGCGGCCGGCCGCTGCCTGGGCCACGAGTTCCCCGACTACCGCCGCCTCGTCACCCTTCCCGCGGGGCGCCGGGCCCTGGTCGACGTACCGGCCTTCCGCGCGGCCCTGGAAACCGGCCCCGTCCGCCCGGCCGAACGCGAGGAGGACGGGGCGACCGGCGACGTCAGCGTCCTGAGGCCGACCGCCGACGGCGCGGTGTCCCTCGCCGACGACGGCGCCGACGACCCGGCCGACGTCGGCCTCAACCGCGCGTTCCTGCTGGAGGCCCTCGCCGCCGCCGGCCGCGACCGGCTGATCCTGGAACTCGGCGCCCCGAAGGCCCCCGCGGTGATCCGCCGCCCCGACGACGAGGAGACGTACTCGCTCCTGATGCCGGTCCGGCTGGACGGGTAGCCGCCCGGACGGGTGGCCGCCCGGACGGGTGCCGCCCGGACGTGACGGTGCCCCCGGCGGGATGCGCCGGGGGCACCGTGGTGTGCGTTCGGGTCCGCCGTCAGGCGATGGACCAGGCGATGCCGTCGAGGATGTCGTGCTCCGAGACCACGACCTCCGAGGCGCCGACGCGCTCCATGATCGCCAGCAGGACCAGGGCGCCCGCGCCGATCACGTCGACCCGGCCCGGGTGCATCACCGGGATGGCCGCGCGCTCGGCGTGCGTCAGCGTCAGCATGCGCTCGCTGACCTCGCGGACCGTCCCGTACGGGATCCGGGAGTGGTGGATGCGCGCGGAGTCGTACGCCTCCAGGCCCAGCGCGATCGCGGCGACCGTGGTCACCGAGCCGGCCAGGCCCACCAGGGTGCGCGCCTCGGCCAGCGGAACCGTCTCGGAGGCCAGGTCCAGGGCCGCCTCGATGTCGGCCCGTATCGCGGCGATCTGCTCCGCGGTCGGCGGGTCGGTGACGACCCCGTCCACCGTCAGGTGACGCTCGGTCATCCGGACGCAGCCCACGTCGACGGAGCGGGCCGCCCCGACGTGCTCGGTGCCGACCACGAACTCCGTGGAGCCGCCGCCGATGTCCACCACCAGGAAGGGACGCTCCAGATCGGTGCGGCCGGCCAGCTCGCCGGTGGCGCCGGTGAAGGAGAACTCGGCCTCCTGGTCCCCGCTGATCACCTCGGGCTCGACGCCCAGGATGTCCAGGACCCCCCGGACGAACTCGTCGCGGTTCTCCGCGTCCCGGGAGGCCGAGGTCGCCACGAAGCGCACCCGCTCCGCGCCGAGCTCCTTGATGACCGCCGCGTACTCGCGGCAGGCCGCGAAGGTGCGCTCCAGCGCCTCCGGGGCCAGCCGGCCGGTCCTGTCGACGCCCTGGCCGAGCCGGACGACGGTCATCCGGCGGTCCAGGTCGGTCAGCTCACCGGTGGCACGGTCGAGGTCCGCGACGAGGAGCCGGATGGAGTTCGTACCGCAGTCGACGGCCGCCACCCGGGTCACGCGCCCGCCTCCGGGGCATTCTCGTCGGCCTTCCGCTCGCCGCACGGCGTGACGCAGGCGCCCTTGGCCCACCACTCGGGCAGCATCGCCAGGGCCTCGTCGCCGAACGGGTTCACGCCCGGGCCCGCGGCCAGGGCGTGGCCGACCAGCACGTGCAGGCACTTCACCCGGTCCGGCATGCCGCCGGCGCTCGGGAAGCCCTGGAGCACCTCGATGGCGTCGCGGCGGGTGATGTAGTCCTCGTGCGCGGCCCGGTAGGCCGCGGCCAGCTCCGGGTCCACCGCGAGGCGGGCCTGCATCTCCTTCATCACGCCGTTGGCCTCCAGCGTGCCGATCGCACCGGCGGCCCGCGGGCAGGTCAGGTAGTACAGCGTCGGGAAGGGGGTGCCGTCGGGGAGCCGCGGGGCGGTCTCCACCACGTCCGGCTGCCCGCAGGGGCAGCGGTGCGCGATGGCTCGGAGCCCGCGCGGGGGGCGGCCGAGCTGCTGTTCGAACGCCTCGATGTCGGCGGCGGTCGGCTCGGTCCGGTCGGTCTGGGGCGGGGGCGTCTGCATGCCTGGAGGAAGTCTTTTCGTTCTCGTGGATGGGTGGGACTCAGTCGCCCGGGCGGTCGGCCTTGTCGACGCCGTCCCAGACGTTGGAGTACCAGGGCCGGTCGGTGGCGGCCTGTCCGCCGCGGCGCTGCTCTCCCGCGGCTGCTCCGGGGTCGGTCATGATGTAGCTGACCTCACCCGGCCGGACGAAGTGCAGGTGCTTGCGCGCCTGCTGCTCGGCGTACGCGTTGTCCTGCCAGCGGGCCTTCTCGTCGCGCAGCCGTTCCAGCCGGTCCCGCGCGGAGACGGCCTCCTTCTGCTGCTTGGCGATCTCCGAGCGCTGGGACACGTACTGGCGCATCGGATACGCGAGGGCGACGACCAGGGTACAGAGGACGAGCACGAGCAGGGCGGCCCGGCCGGTGAGCCGGCTGCGGCGGACCTGCCGGCGGGACTGCGAGCGGTACACGTGTGCCGCGGTCCGCTCACCGAGCTGCTTGAGCCTGGTCGCGGTCGAGAACGTGGCGAACCGGTCCCGGTTCCCGGCCATTGATCCGCCTCCCCTATATGCGCACGACGCACTACGTCCCCGCACACGGTACGGGACCGAGTGCGGGGACGTAGGGAGGCTTGCGCCCCCGAGGACCGATCAGCGACCGATCAGGGTGTTCAGCCCTTGAAGCGCGGGAAGGCGCTGCGGCCGGCGTACACCGCGGCGTCGTCGAGGATCTCCTCGATGCGCAGCAGCTGGTTGTACTTGGCGACGCGGTCCGAGCGGGCCGGGGCGCCGGTCTTGATCTGGCCGCAGTTCACGGCGACCGCGAGGTCGGCGATGGTGACGTCCTCGGTCTCGCCGGAGCGGTGCGACATCATGCACTTGAAGCCGTTGCGCTGGGCCATCTCGACGGCGTCCAGGGTCTCGGTCAGCGAACCGATCTGGTTCACCTTGACGAGCAGGGCGTTCGCCGAGCCCTCTTCGATGCCGCGGGCGAGACGCTCGGGGTTGGTGACGAAGAGGTCGTCGCCGACGATCTGGACCTTGGAGCCCAGCTTGTCGGTGAGGACCTTCCAGCCCGCCCAGTCGTCTTCGTACAGCGGGTCCTCGATGGACACGAGCGGGAACGCGGAGACGAGCTCCTCGTAGTACTCGGTCATCTCGGCGGCCGAGCGGGACTGGCCCTCGAACTCGTACTTGCCGTCCTTGTAGAACTCGGACGCGGCGACGTCGAGCGCGAGCGCGATGTCCTTGCCCGGGACGTAGCCGGCCTGCTTGATGGCCTCGACGATGAGGTCCAGCGCGGCGCGGTTCGACTCGAGGTTCGGGGCGAAGCCGCCCTCGTCGCCCAGACCGGTGGAGAGGCCCTTGGTGTGCAGGACCTTCTTCAGGGTGTGGTAGACCTCGGCACCCCAGCGCAGCGCCTCGGAGAAGGACTCCGCGCCGATCGGGGCGATCATGAACTCCTGGATGTCGACGTTGGAGTCGGCGTGCGACCCACCGTTCAGGATGTTCATCATCGGAACGGGCAGCAGGTGCGCGTTCGGGCCGCCGAGGTAGCGGAACAGCGGGAGGTCGGAGGCCTCGGACGCGGCGTGCGCGACGGCGAGGGAGACACCGAGGATGGCGTTGGCGCCGAGGGAGCCCTTGTTCTCGGTGGCGTCCAGGTCGATCATCGCCTGGTCGATCAGGCGCTGCTCGGTGGCGTCGTAGCCGACGAGCTCCGGGCCGAGCTGCTCGATGACGGCGAGGACGGCCTTCTCGACGCCCTTGCCCATGTAGCGGTTGGGGTCACCGTCACGGAGCTCTACGGCTTCGAACGCTCCGGTGGAGGCGCCGGACGGGACTGCAGCACGGCCGGTGCTGCCATCGTCGAGGCCCACCTCGACCTCGACCGTGGGGTTGCCTCGGGAGTCCAGGATTTCCCGGGCTACGACGACGTCGATGGACGGCACGAGCATCTCCTTCTGGGATGTGACGCTGGGTGTGCGGTGGCATGTCAGGCCGTGGGATGGCCTTGCCGCTTAGAGCCTAACCGCCAACGGGCACTCGGCCAGCCGACCGCCCGGGTCCTGGGACGAAAAAGGGCCTGAATGCCCCTCTTACAGGACATAGGGCCCTTGATCACCGGCGTTCCGGAGGCCCCGTCAGGCCGGAGGCACCCGCACACAGCACCGCCCGGCGCGAAGGGGGTTGCGCGCCGGGCGGTGGAACTGCGTGGTGGAGCTACGCGGCGGAACTACTGCGCGTCGCCGAAGCGGCGGCAAGCGTTCCTACGGGTTTCAGCTGAGGTTCAGCTTCTGGCCCGGGTAGATCAGGTTGGCGTCCGGCACGATTTCCTTGTTGAGCTCGAAGAGCTTCTCCCAGCCACCGGACACGTGGTTCGCGTCGGCGATCGCGCCCAGCGTGTCGCCGGACTTGACCTCGTAGGAGCCGTTGCCCGTCTTGGGGGCCTGAGCCTTCGGCGCGGCGGCCGGACGCTCGGAGCGCGTGGTCGGAGCCTCGACGCGCTTGGTCTGCTTCTTCGGAGCCTCGGTCTTCGGCTTCGCGGCCGGCTTCGGCTGCGTCTTCGGCTTGGAGGGGGTGCTCTGCCCCGAGCCGCCGTTGTAGGAGGAGCTCGACAGGCCGACGCCGCAGGACGGCCAGGCGCCCTTGCCCTGGCCCTTGAGGACCTTCTCGGCGATGGATATCTGCTGCGACTTGGAGGCCTGGTTGGCCTGCGCGGCGTACGCCTTGCCGCCGTACGCGGCCCAGGTGGAGGACGTGAACTGCAGGCCGCCGTAGAAGCCGTTGCCCGTGTTGATGGACCAGTTGCCACCGGACTCGCACGCGGCGACGCGGTCCCACTCGCCGGCGGTCGCGGCGGAAGCGGTGCCCGCGGCCATCAGCGGAGCCGCCACGGCGACACCGGCGACACCGGCGAGCGTGACGATGCGGACGGCCTTGGAGCCGCGACGGTGCTTGCCCTTGCCCGAAAGCAGCATGGAGTTCTCCTCACCGACGCCTACGAGGTGAGCTGTCGGGTTCGGGCGAGTGAGTGCCCGGCCGAGCGACCTAGCGCTTGGCTTAACCCCTAGCCGGCTGAGGTGACCGTCTCTCAACGGCCGCCACCGGCGCCTACCTTGGTTCCCCCGCTCCTGCCTTCGGCGCTTTACGCGACGAGTGTTCCCTCCGTCCGCCGGCAGGATTCGGCGATGCGGTCGAAGGAGCCCGCGGTGGCGAGCGATTCAGAAGGTAGACAGGTCTCCCCCCGATGTTCAACGAGCAACATCGGGGGGAAACGGTGCCTACTTGCGCTCCCCGGAGGGACGTTTGCGCAGGTGAGGGCGGGGTTTGCGGAACGCTCCGGGCCGGACACGCCAGTTGACCTGAAGAGACACATGTCTCACTTACAGAAAACGGACAATCAGCTGGTTCCGGGCGCCGCAAGTGCCCCTATTCGTGCGTTAGATCCAGGTTCTGGCCGGGCTTGATCAGGTCCGCGTCTCCGCCGATGACCTGCTCGTTGGCCGCGTAGAGACCCTTCCAGCCACCCTTCACTCCGTTGGCGTCCGCGATCTCGATGAGGCTGTCGCCCGCCTTCACGGTGTACGTCACCTCCGGCGCGGGAGCGGACGCGGCGGCCGTCTCGACCGCGGCCGGGCCGCGGTGCTTGCCGCCGCCCTCGGTCGCGCCGGGGGTCGCCGTGGCGCCCGGGGCGGTGGACGCGCCGGGTGCGGCCGGAGCCGTCGGGGCCGTGGGATCAACCGGGTTGAGGGGGTTTGCCGGGTTCGCGGAGTTCCCCGGGTTGGCCGGGTTCGCCGGGTTCGTCGGGTCCGACGGGGACGGGGACACCGGGTTCGTCGGGCCCACCGGCGCGGTCGGATCCGTGGACGGCGGCGTGGTGGGTCCCACCGGAACGGTCGGGTCCGCCGGGACGGTCGGGTCCACGGGGGTGACCGGGGCCACCGGGGCGGTCGGGTCCGCCGGACTCGTGGGAGCCGTCGGATCGCCCGGGAGTCCCGGAGGCGGCGTCTCCAGGTCCGGCCCCGGCATGACGGGCAGTTCGCCGGGCACGCCGACCGGATAGTCGGGCTGCGTCGAGGCCGACGGGGCCTCGGGAGCCGGGACCTTGGGCGTGGGCGCCCCGAAGTCCGTGGACGGCTTGCCCGAGCCGGTGTGGGGCACGGCGTCGTCCGGGCGGGACGGGGCCGGGGTGAGGGATCCGGAACCGCTGGGCAGGCCCGGGTCCACCGCGGCGGCGGGCGCGTCCTGCGTCAGGCCGGCCGGCACCGCGCACAGCGGCCACGCCTGGGGCCCCTGGGAGGCCAGCACCCGTTCGGCCACGGCTATCTGCTGGGAGCGGCTGGCCAGGTCGGCGCGCTCGGCGAAGGCGAGCCCGCCGGCGTTCTTCCACTCCTCCTGGCTGAACTGCAGCCCGCCATAGGCTCCGCCGCCGAAGTTGGCACTCCACGTGCCGCCGCTCTCGCACTCGGCGACCTTGTCCCATGTGGAGGTCTCCGCCGCGCTCGCGCCGGTGGCCGCGAGCAGCGGCAGGGCGAGCGCGGTGCCGGTGACTCCGGCGGTGACGACAAGTGCGGGCACTTGTCGGGGGCGTCTGTGGCGGCCGTTCCCGGAACGCATGAGGCTGCACCTTTCGCATAACGGCGGGGTAACGGCAGAACCTAGCGGCCTTCGAACGCCTGTCACAAGTTTGGGCCGTCAACTGACTTTCGGTCAGGCCGGTTCATGGTGATTTGACCGGCTGATTCGACGCTGAAGCGGACCGGCAGCGTCCGCAGCCCCCGCATGATGAGCCCACCACGCCACCGCAGCTCCCCGGGATCCACGGCCAGCTCCAGATCGGGCAGCCGCGTCAGCAGCGTCGCGAGCGCGGTCTGCCCTTCGAGCCGGGCGAGCGGGGCGCCCAGGCAGTAGTGGATGCCGTGCCCGTATCCGAGGTGCTGGTTGTCGCTCCGGGAGAGGTCCAGGGTGTCCGGGTCGGCGAACCGTTCGGGATCCCGGTCGGCGGCCGCCAGGACCACCAGCACCGGATCCCCGGCCGCGATGTCCTGGCCGCCGAGCTCGAAGGGCTCGGTGGCGAACCGCCAGGTGGCCAGCTCCACGGGGCCGTCGTAGCGCAGCAGCTCCTCCACGCCGGTCTCCAGCAGTCCGCTCTCGCCGGCGGCGAGGGAGAGCTGGAGGCGCTCGCGCTGCTCCGGGTTCATGAAGAGGGAGTGGACCCCGTTGCCGATGAGATTGACCGTGGTCTCGAACCCCGCGAACAAGAGGATGAAGGCCATCGCGGTGGCCTCGGCCTCCGTCAGGTGGTCACCGTGGTCGCTGGCCCGGATCAGATCGGAGATCAGGTCGTCGCCGAGGTCGTCGCGCTTGCGGTGGATGAGCTCGCCGAGATAGGTGCGCATCTGCTTCACGGACCGGGCCACCCCGCCGCGCGGGCCGCCGCCGTGCCGGATCATCATGCCCGCCCAGTCGCGGAAGTCGTCCTGGTCCTCCCGCGGTACGCCGAGCATCTCGCAGATGGCGTAGATGGGGAGCGGGAAGGCGAACTCGTGGATGAGGTCGGCCTCGCCCCTCTCGCAGAACTGATCGATCAGGTGATCGGTCAGCTCCTGCACCCTCGGGGTGAACTCGGCGACCCTGCGCGGGGTGAACGCCTTCGACACCAGGCGGCGCAGCCGGGTGTGGTCCGGCGGGTCGATGTTGAGGAGATGGGTCATCAGCTCCGCCTTGCGCTCCCCCGGGATCCCGGTGCGGCCCTTGGCGTGCGCGGAGCCCTCGTGGTGGGCCGGGTTCTTGCTCAGCCGCTGGTCGGCGAGGGCCTGGCGGGCGTCGGCGTACCGGGTGACGAGCCAGGCCTCGACCCCGCTGGGGAGCGTGGTGCGGTGCACGGGGGCGTGCTCGCGCAGCCAGGCGTACGCCGGGTAGGGGTCGGTCGCGAACTCCCAGTCGAACAGGGTCGGCGACGGGGTGGCGGTGGGCTCTTCGGGGGCTGCGGGGGTCTGCTCGTGCACCCGCAGACCGTATCCCGCCCACCGCCCGTCACCCCATATGAACTATTTATCGCGGCTGTCCGCAGATCGGCCATGGCTTGACCTCACGTTCCCCGGCGTTCCTACTTTCGGTTTTGTGGATGTGAGGATCTTGAAAAGCAGCTTCGCGGTGGTGGAGAGACGGGCCGAGCACGCGGTCAAGTTCTTCTACTCCCACCTCTTCTGGCACAACCCCGGAGTCCGTGATCTCTTCCCGGCCTCCCTCGAAGACATGGAAAGACAGCGGGACCGCCTCTTCGCCGCGCTCACCCATGTGATCGCCCACCTGGAGAACGAGACGCTCGTCCCCTATCTGCGCGACCTCGGCCGCGACCACCGCAAGTTCCTGGCGGGGCCCGAGCACTACGCGGCCGTGGGCACCAGCCTCATCGCCGCGCTCGCCGAGGCCTCCGGGTCCGCCTGGCACCCCCAGGCGGAAAAGGCCTGGTCGGAGGCGTATCAGGTGATCGCCGACGCGATGATGGCCGGAGCCGCCGCCAGCGAGGACCCGCCCTGGTGGGACGCGGAAGTCGTACGCCACCTGCTGTACGGGGAGGACATCGGCGTCCTGACCCTCCGCCCGCACGCGCACTTCCCCCATCTCCCCGGGCAGTACGCGAGCGTGAGCAGCGACCGGGTGCCGACGACCTGGCGCACGTACTCCCTGGGCAACGCGCCCCGCGCCGACGGCACGCTCGACCTGCACGTCAGCCGGATCGAGGGCGGCCGCCTCAGCACCGCCCTGATCCGTGAGACCCGGCCCGGGGACGTGCTGCGGCTGGGCGCGGCCGGCGGGCAGATGACCTTCCGCCGCGAGGACCGCCCGGTCAGCTTCATAGCCGCCGGCACCGGCTGGGCCCCGGTCCGCGCGATGCTGGAGGACCTGGCGGAACACCCTCCCGATCAGGACGTGCGGCTCTTCGTGGTCGCGCGGGACGCCGCGCACCTCTACGACCGCCCGCTGATCGACGCGTACGGGGACTCCCTCGGCTGGCTGAGCGTCACCTACATCACGCCCGCCCCCGGCCAGCACCGCAACCAGGCCACCGGCCGGCTGGCGACCGCGCTCAGCAACCGCGGGCTCTGGCCCGACCAGGACGTCTACCTGAGCGGTCCGCCGCAGTTCATCCGGGAGACCGCGTACCTCCTGGAGGAACTCGGCGCGCGCCCCGACCGGATCTTCCACGACTCCGTACCGGCCGGCGGCAGGGGCCAGGAGGACGACGGCCGCCCGATGGGCTTCGGCGAGTGGTTCCTGAACCGCCCCGACCCGCACTGGCACAACCCGTCGGGCCGCGCGCCCCGGGGGTAGCGAGAAGGTCGCCGCCCGAGGACTTCGCCGTCCGAGGACTTCGCCGTCCGAGAGCATCGCCGTCCGACACCGTCGCGGGGTGCCTCCCGCCGCTGAGGGCTACTCGCCGACGCCCTCGGCCCTACGGATCGCGTCCCGGTAGGTCCGGGCCGCCGCGCGCAGCGCGGTCTCGGGGTCGGTCCCCGCCGCCTCGGCGCGCGCCGCCAGTTCCAGCAGTTCGTACCCGATGCCCTCTCCGCGGGGCAGTTCCACGGGCACCGCCCCCGCACGGGCGCGGCCCGCCAGCTTGGCCGCGAGCGCGAGACCGGGCTGGCCGAGCGGGATCCCGTCGGTCACCGACTCCCGCTGCTTCTCCACCTGCTTGGTGCGCTGCCAGTGCGCGTTCACGTCCTCCGGGGTTTGCGCCGTGGCGTCGCCGAAGACGTGCGGGTGCCGGTGGATCAGCTTCTCGACGAGGGCGCCGGCCACGTCGTCGATGGAGAACGGCTCGTCGTCCTCACCCTCTTCGCCCTCTCCGCCCGGGCTGCCCTCCTCCGCGATGCGCGCGTGGAAGACCACCTGGAGCAGGACGTCCCCGAGCTCCTCGCGCAGTTCTTCGCGGTTCCCGTCCTCGATGGCCTCGACCAGCTCGTAGGCCTCCTCGATGGCGTACTTCGCCAGTCCCTCGTGGGTCTGCTGCGAGGTCCAGGGGCATTCGCGCCGGACCCGGTCCATGACCTGCACGAGGTCGAGCAGGCGTGCGCCGGGCAGATCGTACGAGCCCGGCAGCAGCTCCAGGTCCGGTACGGCGACCCGGCCCGAGCCGGCGAAGCGGGCCAGGGCGTCGGTGAGCCGCCGGTCCCCCTCGCCGCTGAGCAGGACGACGACCGTGCGCCCGCCGGCGCACTCCTCGATCAGTGCCTGGGCGTCGGGGGTCTCCAGGGAGACCTCGACGCCGGCCTCGCGGAGGTAGGGGAGCTGGACGTGGCCGGGGTCGGCGCACAGCACCCGGTGCGCGGCGTGCAGGGTCTGCCAGGCCGGCCAGGACAGCATGCCGGGGGCCACCCGGTGGCTCGTGGTCAGCAGCACGATGCGGCCGGTGGGCTCGGAGGACACGTCGTCAGTCACCCTCCGAACCTACCTCCCCCGCGGGGCTGCCTAGGCCCCGGCGGGGGGCTGCTCCGGGCGGGTGACCTGGGTGATCCACGGGGTGGAGTGCTCGCCGAGGGTGACCCGCTGGGGGTCCCAGACGCCGTAGCGGGGGTTGACCTCGATGCCGAGCTTGGCCGCGGCCTTCGCGGCGGGCTCGGCGAGCTTGCCCTCGCCGTACTTGGCGTTCAGCTTCTCGAAGAGCACCTGGTCGCGGACCCAGCGCTCGATCTGGTCGGGGGCGACGGCGGCCTTCTGCAGGATCGCCTCCTCGAAGGCCGCGGCTCCCCGGTTGCCCTCGTCGTAGGCCTTGCGGGCGTCCTGGAGCTCCTTGGGGGTGACGGTGATCCCGGCGTCCTTCGCCATCCGGTCGAGGATCCGGCTCTGCAGCATCGTGCTGAGCTTGACCCGGTCGAGCTGCGGGACGGCCGCGATGAGCTCGGCCGCGTGTTCGGAGCTGTTCTGTGCGGTGCGGACGTCGTTCACCTGGGCCTGGAGCGCGGAGGTGGTGATCCGTTCGCCGCCGATCACGGCCGCGGTGCCGGGGCGGGCTTCGCCCGAGCACGCGGACAGCAGAGGGGCCGCCAGGAGCAGGGCGGCGGAAACGGAGAGCGCTGTGCGACGGTGCAAAGGAGCCTCCAGGGCCGGGAGATTGTGCTTCGGTGCACAAGGGCCGTGCGGTGATCGATGGTATGCAGTCGGGGTGATCAGAGCCACTGGTTCGACCAACGATTCCGGGGGTGTTGGGGTTCGCGTCCCTCTGCGGCCATCCTTCGGCCCACCGGGAGTGCCACGGTCGGCCCACCATGTCGACACCGCACCGCTCCCCGCGCCGCACCTCCCTGCTCGGCTCGGCCCTCGCCGCCCTGGTCACCGTGGTGGCCGTGGCCGCCGGAGACGCGGTGGCCCGCGTCTTCCCGTACGGGCCGCGCCACCGCAGCATCAACGACCTCGGCAATCAGTTCGTGCCGTTCCACGCGCACCTGTGGGACCTGCTGCACGGGCGCGCCGCGGGCGGACTGCTGCTGAACTGGCAGTCCGGGTACGGGACCAGCTTCCTGCCCGACTTCGGGACCTATCTGACCAGCCCGTTCGCGGTCCTGGTGGGGCTGTTCCCGCGCCAGGACATCGACCTCGCGGTGTACGTGGTCACCGTGCTGAAGACGGCGGCCGCGGCGGCGGCGATGGCCTGGCTGCTGCGCACCCAGCGGCGCGGGCCGGCGTGGGCGGCGGGGCTGCTCGGGGCCTCGTACGCGCTGTGCGGCTGGTCGGTGATCGAGGCCTCGTACAACCCGATGTGGATGGACGGGCTGATCGCCCTTCCGCTCCTGTGTCTGACGGGTGAGTGGGCGTTGCGCGCGCGCCGGCCAGCGGCGGCCGTCGTGGTGGTGGCGCTCTGCTGGACGGCGAACTTCTACACCGCGTACATGGCGACGCTGGGCGCGGTGCTGGTGCTGCTGGTGCGGCTGCTCCTCACCCGGGAGGGCGTGGCGGATCGGCTACGGGTCCTCGCGCGGGCGGCGCTGAGCACCGGGCTCGGCGTCGCGCTGTCGGCTCCGGTGCTCGTGCCGCTCTTCCTCAGCTCGAAGCAGGCCTACCCGGGGTGGTTCAAGCCCTTCGTGCCGGCGGCGACGGAGGATCTGCTGGCCCGGCTGCTGCCCGCCACCTACTCCTTCTCCTCCCCCGCCCTGTTCATCGGCACCGGGACCCTGCTGCTCGCGGCGGCCCTGCCCTTCCACCGGGCCGTGGCCGGGCGGGAGCGGCTGGTGTGGACGGGGCTGGTCCTGCTGGTGCTGCTGTCCTTCCAGTGGATGCCGACGCATCTGGCCTGGCACCTCTTCGCGACGCCCAACGGCAGCCCGTACCGGCAGACCTTCGTGCTGGCCGGGATCGTGGTGATGGCCGCCTGGGCGGGGCTGGCGGCCGGACCGCCCGGGCCGTGGGCACTGGCGGGCGGCGCCGGGGTGCTGGCGGCCGTCCTGCTCGCGGCGAGCGGGAGCCGGCTGGCGACCTCCTGGGGCCTGGCCCTGTTCGGCGGCGGCCTGGCCCTGGCGGGGGCCGCCTGGTGGGCGCTGCGCCACCGGCGCCTGGTGCTGCCCGCGGTGGGGGTGCTGGTCCTGGTCCTGCTGGCGCAGGCGGCGGCGACCACGGCCAACGGGCACCGGGGGAAGCTGGCGGGGCTGGACGACTACCCGGTGTGGGGCGCGGCGCACACCGCGCGGGCCGACGCCCTGGCGGGGGCCGGGGGCTGGCCCGCGTACCGCACGGACGCCGGGCGGCCGGCGCTGACCGGCAACGACCCGATGCTGCTGGGCGGGGAGGGCGGCGCGTACTACAGCAGCCACACCCCGGACCTGTTCACCCGGACCATGGTGGCCCTCGGGGCGGGCTGGACCTCGCGCGGCCGCAACGTACAGAGCCTCGACAACCCGGTGACGGACGCCGTGTTCTCCGTCGGCGCCCGGCTGCGGCCGGACGGCACGGTCGCGCGGGCCGAGGTGCCGCCGCTGGTCACCGTCCGCCCGCCGGGCGCGCGGCCGGAGTACGGGGCCTCGCCCTTCGCCAACCAGGAGCTCCTGCTGGGCGCCCGGGTGTACGAGGATCCGCTCTCCCCCGGGGTCTGCCGGGCGGGGACCGAGGCCTTCCTGTGGGCCCCGGAGTACAACGGGACGGCCCGCCTCGCGGACGGGCCGGCCTTCCGGCTGAACGCCAACCCGCCGCGCAACAGGGCGGCCCTGCAGCCCCTGGGGGCCTCCCGCGGCCCGGCCTCGGCGCTGGTCTTCGAGAAGGCGGCTCCCGCGCACTGGCAGCTGTCCTGCCTGGACCGCTCCCTGCTGACCGCGGTCGTCGCCCGGCTGCGGGCCACGGCGGCGGTGTCCGTACGGGTCGGCTCCTCGGGCGTCCACGCGGAGCTCCCGCCGGGCAGCACGGGCACGGCGGTGCTCTCCGTCCCCGCGATCGCGGGCTGGACCTGCAACGGACGCCCGGCCGACGCGCGGCTGGGGCTGGTCGCGATCCCGCTGGACGGCCGCACCACCGGCATCAGCTGCACCTTCCGCCCCCCGGGCCTCGTCCCGGGCGCGGCGGTGGCGGCTGCGGCCCTGCTGGTCCTGGCGGCCCTGCTGGGGCTGCCGGGGCGGCCCGGCCCGCTCGCGGCGGGCCGGCGGCGGCGTCGGCCGCATCGGTACGAGCCGGCCGGAGCGCCGGCGGACCCGGACCGCGCGGAGCCGGCCCGCCCGGAGCCTCAGCGCACCTGACCCAGCCAGAGCAGGGTGCGGCGGACCTCCTCGGTGAAGGGGTGGTTCGGGCCGTGCAGGCGTTCCGCGTCGAAGAGGAGGCGGGCCAGGGTGTCGTGGGCCGCCGGGCGGTCGCCCAGTGAGAGCAGCAGGTGCGCTATCCGGCGGCGGACCTCCAGCGGGAGGCCCGGATCCGGGTTCGCGTAGTGGTTCTCGAACAGCGGCAGCAGCGCGCGGTACTCGGCGAGGGCGGCCGCCGGTTCGCCGAGCTGCTCCAGGCACTGGGCCGCGTCGTAGCGGAAGCGCAGGGACTGCGGGTCGCCGGCCGGGAACTCCTCCGCGAGCCGCCGCAGTTCGGGCAGGGCGCGGCGGTACTGGCCGTCGTCCATCAGGGTGGCCGCGTACTGCTTGCGCAGGGAGCGGACCACCGGGGAGTGCGCGCCGTGCTGCTCGGCCGCCGCCGGGAGGATGCCGCCGAGGATGTCCACGGCCTGGGTGAGCCGGCCCTGGTCCAGGAGCTTCTTGGCCTCCTCCACGGCCGCCGGGACGTCCGGCCTCGGCGGCGGGGGCGGGGTGGCGGGCCGGGGCGGGATCACGGTGGCGCGGTCGGGCCAGGGGGCCTGCGGGCGCAGGAACGGGCGGGTCGGGTCGAGGGGGCCGGTCGGGGCGCCCGAGCCGTGGTGGGGCAGCAGCGGCGCGAGGGCCGCGTACACCGCCTGCGCGGAGGCGGGCCGGTCCTGCGGGTCCTTGGCCAGCAGCTTCAGCAGCAGGGCTTCCAGCTGCTGCGGGACCTCGGGACGCAACTGGCGCACCGGCAGCGGGGGTTCGTACAGGTGCCGGTGGAGCACCCCGAGCGCCGTGGAGCCGGCGAAGGGGACGTTGCCGGACAGCAGCTCGTACAGGACCACGCCGAGGGCGTAGAGGTCGGTGTGCGGGCCCACGGCTCCGCCCATGGCCTGCTCGGGGGCCATGTACGCGGGGCTGCCGATGGGTGAACCGGTGCTGGTGAGGCGGGTGGTGTCGGTGTCCATCACGGAGGCGACGCCGAGGTCCAGGACCAGCACGGTCCCGTCGGGGCGGACCATGACGTTGCGCGGCTTCAGGTCCCGGTGGACGATCGGCACCGCGTGCACGGCCGAGAGCACCGAGCACAGCTGGGCGATCACCGAGACCGCCCACGGCCAGGGATAGGGATCGTGCTCGGCGAGGTGGTCGGCGAGGTCGGCGCCCTCCACGTACTGCATGACGAGGTACAGCTCGTCCCCGTCGCTGCCCGCGTCGTGCACGGTGACCAGTCCGGGGTGGTCCACCTGGGCCGTGACCCGGCATTCCCGCACGAAGCGGCGGCGCAGTTCCTCGGCGACGGAGCCGGGGCCCGCCACCTTGTCGGGGCGCAGCAGTTTGACGGCGACGCGGCGGTCCAGGCGCCGGTCGTACGCCGTCCAGACCTGTCCCATGCCGCCCTGGCCCAGGATGGTGGCGAGCTGGTAGCGGTCGCCGATGAGCCGGTCCGTCACGGGCGGGGTTCCTCGTCACGGGGCGGCTGCTGGCGGCGCAGGAGCTCGCTGAGCTCGTCGAGTTCGGCGCGGACCTGCCCGATGCGCGGGGGCGGGGTCGGGGAGGGCGCGGGCTCGGGGGCCTGCTGCGGGGCGGGCTGGTGGGACGGGTGGGACTGGTGCGGCGGCTGCTGGTGCGGCTGCTGCTGGTGCTGAGGCTGCTGCTGCGGGCCGGTCCGGGCCGCCGGCGGGTAGCCGTAGGCGGGCCCGGTCTGCTGCTGCGGAGGCACGTAGGGGGAGACGGGCGGCGGGTACCAGCCGGCCGCCGGAGGCCCGGCCTTGAGCGCCTCGAAGTGCCGGATCTCGGCGACGAGGTAGTAGATGCACACCACGAGGCCGTTCAGCAGCGTGCCGAAGGCCCCCGCGTTGCCCTGCGGGCCGCTGGCGTCCTCGGTCGGGTCCGCCCCGATCAGCGCCAGGGACGCGACCTCGACCGCGATGCAGGCCCCGAACAGCCACCAGTCCCGGGACTTACGGGTGACCAGCGCGAGCCGCAGCATCGTCCCCCAGGCGAGGAACCCGCAGCTCAGGATGGGCAGCAGCGCGAACAGCACGCGGAGCGCCACCACGCCCCCGGTGCTGGACTGGTGACCGTGGGGCGGCGGAGTGCCGGGGCCGTGCATCGCTGCTCCTGACGGGCGGTGCGGAGAAAGGGCGGAGGATTCCGGGTCAGAGCGTATACAGCGTTCCCGGCCGGGAGTGAGGGGATGCGCTCAACCGTTGTACGGTCGCAGCCCCGGGCGGTCCGTCCTCCCGGCCGGGGCTCTCATTCCGGCCGGACCGTGCCGTCGGAGAGCCCGTCGTAGAGCCCCTGTACGAGCTGCTCCCCGAGCCGGGCGGCCAGTCTCAGGGCGTCCTCGAACTCGGCCAGCGCCCGGAACCGCGCCCCGTAGACCTCCTGCTCGGTCCGCGGCAGCCGCGGCAGTTCGAGGCGGCGCACGTCGAGCCGGGTCGTGGTGGAGGCGTGGCTGCTGGCGCGCCGGTTGTTGGCGGTGGCGCGCAGGAAGCCGGCCAGGAACCAGGGGTCCAGGGCGGCCGGATCGGGCCGCAGCAGCTGCAGGCCCCGGCCGAGCGCGGCCCCGGCGGTGGACGCGTCGACCACGCGGGCCACGCGGGCGCCTCCGGTGAGGGGGACGACCACGTCACCGGGCGCGGTCAGCAGCGGTTCCTCCGCGGCGTCGGTCAGGGTGCCGGTCGGGCCGGTGCCGGCGCTCACGTCGTACTCGGTCAGGACCGGGGCGCCGCCCGTGCCGCTGCCGGTGCCCGTGTGCAGGAGCAGGGCTCCGGCGCGGGCGAGTTCGCCGACGGTGGTCAGCGGCAGCCGGGCCGGCGCGGGGGCGGGCCGGTCCGGGGAGGCCGCGGGCGGGGCCGGCGGGGTGAGCCGGGCCGCGCGGTTCAGCGTGGAGTCCAGCCGGTCCCGTACGGCGGTCAGCTCGGCCACGCCGCCGCCCGCGGCGGGCGGCGGCAGGTGGCGGGCCGGGGTCAGGTCCACGTCGTCGTCGAGCAGTTCCACGACGGGCACGACGCGGCGCACGCCCGGGATGTCGGGGACGTCCGGGGCCGGGCCGCCGCGCTCGTACGCCGTCCAGGCCTCCTCCACCGTGCCGTGCACGGCGGCCCATCCGGCCCGCCCCGGACCGGGTCCGGGGCCGTCGGCGAGCGCGGCGGTGTCCACGAGGAGCAGCCCGGAGGGGGCCGCCGCGTGCGGGGCGGGCCGGCGCAGCACCCACAGGTGCAGCGGGATCCCGTACGGGGGCGCGGCGCCGGCCGGCAGGGCCACGACGGCGCGCAGCGCGCCGCGGCGCAGCAGGTCGGCCCGGATGCGGCGGCCGGAGCGGCGGGCGGCGGCCGCGGGCGGCATGAGCAGGACGGCGGTGCCGCCCTCGCGCAGGTGGGCCAGGGCGTGCTGGACCCAGGCGAGTTCGGATTCCGCGCGGGCCGGCAGCCCGTACTCCCAGCGCGGGTCGTACGCCAGCTCCTCGTGGCCCCAGTTGCGTTCGTTGAAGGGCGGGTGGCAGAGCACGGCGTCGACGGCTTCGGCGGCGGGGCGCGCGAAGGCGTCGGCGCGCAGGCTGTCGGCGGCGGCCGCGCGGACCGGGGCGTCCGACTGGAGGGCGAGGCGCAGGGCGGCGAGGGAGGCGAGCTCGGGCGAACTGTCCTGCGCGTAGCGGGTGGTGGCCCCGGGGACGGCCCGCAGCAGGGTGCCGGTGCCGCAGGCGGGGTCCAGGACGGTCTGGGGGGACGGTCCGGCGAGGGAGGCCATCAGGGTGGCGAGGCCGTCCGGAGTGAGCGTGTACTGGCGGGGGTTGGCTTCGAGGTGGCGGCCGAGGAGGAACTCGAAGGCCCCCTTGGTGCCGAGTTCGGCGGCGAGTTCGGCGGCGGCCCGCAGGAAGGGCACCACCCCGGGCGCCAGGGGTGCGGTGGTTGCGAGCGGGTGCTCGGGCCCGAGGCGCAGGGTGAGCACCCGGTCGAGGGCGGGCGCCAGGAGGGTGGCCATCCGCTCGTCGGAGACGGCCGCGGCCTCCAGCCACTCCCTGGGCCGGTCGCGTACGAGGAGCAGCGCGCTCCCGGCCTTGACGAGCGCGGCCACGGAGCCGCCGGGGTGGGCGGCGACGTACTGCCAGACGCGCTCGCGCAGCGGGACCTCGGCCAGCTTTCCCTGGGACCGGAGCCAGTCGGTGACCTCGGCCAGCGCGAAGGTGGGGCTGGTCTCGGTGCCGCCGACGGGGCGGGGGAAGTCGGCGTGCCGGCGGCGCCAGTTGCTCACGGCGGCGCGGCCGACTCCCGCGAGGCGGGCGATGTCGGCCGCGGTGACTTCGGGGGCGCCGACATCAACGGCGGCTTCAACGGCGACTTCGGCGGCGGTGACTTCGACGGCGGCTTCAACGGCGGCTTCGGCGGCGGTGACTTCGACGGCGGCGGGGGCCTCAGGGACGGGTGGGGCCTGGGGGGTGGCTGGGGCCGCGGTGGGGGGCTTCTGCTCCGGCATGTGCGCGAGCATACCGCCGCGCAGAGGAGAGACCACTTCACACTGTGAATTTAACAATCCCTCAGAAACACGTTGACTCGGTTCACAAGCTCTGCTGTGATGATCTCACCGAACAGGCCGTCAGATCAGGCAGGAGCCACACACATGTCCCACACCATGCGCGCCAGTTGGACCGCCCGGAACGCCCGCACGAAGGTGCTGACGGGCTTCGGCGCCGCCCTCGCCCTCGTGACGCTCACCGCGTGCGGCGGCGCCGACGCCCCGGCGGACAAGGGCGCCGGCAAGGGCGGTGACGCGGCCGCCTCGAAGCCGGCACCGCAGAGCAGCGCCCCGGCCCCCGACGCGGGCAAGGCGAAGCCGGCCATCAAGGGCAGCGGCACCTTCCAGGTCGGCTCCGACGTCAAGCCCGGCCTCTACCGCTCGGCGGGCAACAAGGCCGACGACAACTGCTACTGGGAGCGCGCCAAGGACTCCAAGGGCGAGCCGGAGTCGATCCTCGACAACGACAACGTCGTGGGCCTGTCGTACGTGGCCATCGCCGCCACCGACAAGATCTTCAAGACCGAGGGCTGCAAGGGCTGGGAGCTCGTCGACCCGAAGGCCAAGGGCACCCCGAAGGCCGAGATCTCCGGCAAGGCCGGCATGCTCAAGGTCGGCGTCGACATCGCCCCGGGCACCTACAAGTCCGCGGGCTCCACCGAGGACGGCAGCGGCTGCTACTGGGAGCGCACCAAGGACGCGACCGGCAGCCTCGACACGATCATCGCCAACGACAACCCCGAGGGCCAGGCCGTCGTGACGATCGCCGCCGGGGACGGCTTCTTCAAGACCACCGACTGCCAGGACTGGAAGAAGAACTGACCCAGGACCGGACCGGACCGGACCGGCGGACCGACGGCCCGGCCGAGGGGTGAAGCGGATCAGCGCAGCCGCTCGGGCGGGCGGGTGGGATCGCCCCCCGTCGGCAGGCGCTCCCCGGGACAGTCCGTCAGGACCCGCTTCATCGCGTCGCGCTCGCCGGCCGTGACCCACAGACCGTACTTCCGCTTGACCGCGATCTGGGCCGCAACGTAGCGGCAGCGGTAACCGCGGTCGGGCGGAAGCCAGGTGGCCGCGTCGCCGTCCCCCTTCCTGCGGTTCGCCGCGGCGTCCACCGCGAGGAGGTTCAGCGGATCGTTGGCGAAGGCGATCCGTTTGCCCTTGTCCCAGCCCCCGGCCCCCTTCTGCCAGGCGTCGGAGAGGGCGACGATGTGGTCGATGTCCACACCCGTGCGGCCCCGCTCGTGCGCGATGCGGGCGCCGGTATAGGGGTCCTTCTCCAGCACCCCGGTCAGTACCTTGCAGCCGTCCTTGAAGGTGGTCCGGGCCAGGTCCCGTTTGAGGATGTCCTCGCGGGTCCCGCAGCCGCTGCCGTCCGTGTCCAGCCAGCCCTTCCCGAACCGCTCGCGCGCGTACCCCGTCTTCGGGGCCCGCCCCTTGACCGCGAGCCCGTCCACCGAGGCCAGCGCCACCGGCCCGTTGGCCGGGCCGGGGGCGTTCGCGGCCGCACCGGCGCCGGACTCGGGGAGCACCGTACAAGCGGACAGCGCGAGGGCCGGGGCGAGCAGGAGGGCGGCGAACAGCCGGTGGGAGCACATGAGACAAGATCATAAACTTCATACCATGACGGGACGTTCCGACCCTCCAGCGAGCGAATCACCCCAAACGGGCGTAGCGTCGCACACGGGATCACGGAAGGAGCCCGGGCATGGGGATTTTCGACAGGTTCAAGGACAAGGGCAAGGACATCTCCGACAACCTCGAACAAGAGGCCAACGAGAAGACCGGCAACAAGTACGCGGACCAGATCGACAAGGCCCAGCAGACGATGGAAGAGAAGCTCCGCATCGACGACGACCCGAACAAGTAACCCCGCCGAACAGCCCCCGCGGGAACGCGAACGGCCGCGACCGGGACCCGTGAGGTCCCCGTCGCGGCCGTCGCCGTCTCCGGGCGCGCTCGGCGCCCGTGCCCACCGCGCCCGCGCCCGTGCCCGCGCCGGTGCCCGCGCCCGCGCCCTTACGAGCCGAGGATCGTGGCGAGGAACTCCCCGGTCCAGCCCAGCAGTTCCCGGCCGACCAGCGGCTTCCCGCCCACCCGGGCCGTCTTCGGCCGCGGCACCAGCACCTGCGAGGCGGTCGGCTTGATCACCGAACCCGGGTAGAGCCGCTTCAGCCGCAGCTCCTGCGATTCGCGCAACTCCACCGGTCCGAAGCGGATGTTGGGGCCCTGGAGGGTGATGTCACCGACCCCGCAGGCGCGGGCGAGCATCCGCAGTCCGGCCACCAGCAGCAGGTTCTCCACCGGCTCCGGCAGCTTGCCGTAGCGGTCGGTGAGCTCCTCGCGGACGGCCTTGACGTCCTCCTCGGAGTTGGCCGCCGCGATGGACCGGTACGCCTGGAGGCGCAGCCGCTCGCCGGGCGCGTAGTCGTGCGGGACGTGCGCGTCGACCGGCAGCTCGATCTTGACCTCCAGCGGCGGCTCCTCCTCCACCCCGCCGTCCACGGCCGAGCGGTAGTCGGCCACGGCCTCGCCGACCATCCGGATGTAGAGGTCGAAGCCGACGCCCGCGATGTGGCCGGACTGCTCGCCGCCGAGCAGGTTGCCCGCGCCGCGGATCTCCAGGTCCTTCATCGCCACGTACATGCCCGCGCCCATCTCGGTGTGCTGGGCGATCGTCGCGAGCCGCTCGTGCGCCGTCTCGGTCAGCGGCTTCTCCGGCGGGTACAGGAAGTACGCGTACCCGCGCTCGCGGCCACGGCCCACGCGGCCGCGCAGCTGGTGGAGCTGGGAGAGGCCGAAGTTGTCGCCGCGCTCGACGATGAGGGTGTTGGCGTTGGAGATGTCGATGCCGGACTCGACGATCGTCGTGGAGACGAGCACGTCGAACTTCTTCTCCCAGAAGTCCACCACGACCTGTTCCAGGGCCTGTTCGGACATCTGGCCGTGCGCCGTCGCGATGCGCGCCTCGGGCACGATCTCGCGGAGCTTGGCGGCCGCCCGGTCGATGGACTCGACCCGGTTGTGGATGTAGAAGCACTGGCCCTCGCGGAGCAGCTCGCGGCGGACCGCGGCGCCGATCTGCTTCTCCTCGTAGGGGCCGACGAAGGTCAGGACCGGGTGGCGCTCCTCGGGCGGGGTGGTGATCGTGGACATCTCGCGGATGCCGGTCACCGCCATCTCCAGGGTGCGCGGGATGGGGGTCGCGGACATCGTGAGCACGTCGACGTTGGCGCGCAGCTTCTTCAGCTGCTCCTTGTGCTCCACGCCGAACCGCTGCTCCTCGTCGACGATGACCAGGCCCAGGTCCTTGAACTTGGTCTCCTGCGAGAACAGCCGGTGCGTGCCGATGACGATGTCGACGGAGCCCTCGCGCAGGCCCTCCAGCGTCGCCTTGGACTCGGTGTCGCTCTGGAAGCGCGACAGCGCCTTCACCTTGACCGGGAACTGCGCGTACCGCTCGGAGAAGGTCCCGAAGTGCTGCTGCACCAGCAGCGTGGTCGGGACGAGGACGGCGACCTGCTTGCCGTCCTGGACGGCCTTGAAGGCGGCGCGCACCGCGATCTCGGTCTTGCCGTAGCCGACGTCTCCGCAGATCAGGCGGTCCATGGGAACCGACTTCTCCATGTCCTCCTTGACCTCGGCGATGGTGGTGAGCTGGTCGGGGGTCTCCGCGTACGGGAAGGCGTCCTCCAGCTCGCGCTGCCAGGGGGTGTCGGGGCCGAAGGTGTGGCCGGGGGCCGCCATGCGGGCGCTGTAGAGCTTGATGAGGTCGGCGGCGATCTCCTTGACGGCCTTCTTCGCGCGCGCCTTGGTCTTGGTCCAGTCGGCGCCGCCGAGCCGGTGCAGGGTCGGGGCCTCGCCGCCGACGTACTTGGTGACCTGCTCCAGCTGGTCGGTGGGGATGTAGAGCCGGTCGCCGGGCTGGCCGCGCTTGGCCGGCGCGTACTCGACGAGCAAGTACTCGCGGGTGGCGCCCTGCACGGTGCGCTGCACCATCTCGATGTACCGGCCGACGCCGTGCTGCTCGTGGACGATGTAGTCGCCGACCTCCAGGGTGAGGGGGTCGATCGTCTTGCGGCGCCGGGTCGGCATCCGGCCGAGGTCCTTGGTGGCGGTGCGCTGGCCGGTCAGGTCGGTCTCGGTGAGGACGGCGAGCTTGAGGGCCGGGTCGACGAAGCCGTTGTCGAGGGAGCCGCAGGAGACGTGGACCAGCGAGGGCTCCAGGACGGTGACGTCCGCCTCCAGGCGGGCCGCGATGCCCTCGCCGCCGAGCACCTCGACGGTACGGGCGGCCGGGCCGTGGCCCTCGGTCAGGTAGACGGTGCGCCAGCCGTCGGCGAGCCAGGCCTTGGTGTCGGCGAGCGCGCGGGCGGTGTCGCCGCGGTAGGCCTCGGGGGCGTGCATGCCGAGGCTGAGGGTGTCGCGGCCGACGGCGGCGTCCTCGTCGGCGGCGAACGGGGACACCGACCACCACATCATGCCGAGCTCGCGCGCGTGCTCCCGTACGTCGGCGATCCCGCGGAGCGAGGCCGCGCCCACGTCGATGGGGGCCTCGCCGCCGCCCGCGGTGGCGGCCCAGGAGGCCATCAGGAACTCCTGCGAGGTGGCCACCAGGTCCGAGGCGCGCGTGCGCACCCGCTCCGGATCGCACACGACGGCCATGGAACCGGCGGGCAGTACGTCGATCAGCAGCTCCATGTCGTCGACCAGCACCGGGGCCAGGGACTCCATGCCCTCGACCGCGATCCCTTCGGCGATCTTGTGGAGCAGCTCGCCCAGCTCGGGGTGGAGCTCGGCGAGGGCCGCGGCGCGCTCGCGCACCTCGTCGGTGAGCAGCAGCTCCCGGCAGGGCGGGGCCCACAGGCCGTGCTCGGCGATCTCCAGGGAGCGCTGGTCGGCGACCTTGAAGTAGCGGATCTCCTCGACCTCGTCGCCCCAGAACTCCACGCGCAGCGGGTGCTCCTCGGTGGGCGGGAACACGTCGAGGATGCCGCCGCGCACCGCGAACTCGCCGCGCTTCTCGACGAGCTCCACGCGGGCGTACGCGGCTGCGGCCAGCGCCTGCGTCACCGCGCCGAGGTCGACGCTCTCGCCCTGGCGCAGGCTCACCGGAACCAGGTCCCCGAGCCCCTTGACCTGCGGCTGGAGCACGGAGCGGATCGGCGCGACGACCACGGAGACCGGGCCCGCGGCGGGGTCGTCCTTGCTCGGGTGCGCGAGGCGGCGCAGGACGGCGATGCGCCGGCCCACGGTGTCGCTGCGCGGACTGAGCCGTTCGTGCGGCAGCGTCTCCCAGGAGGGGTACTCGGCCACCTCGTCGGGGTTGAGCAGTGAGCGCAGCGCGGCGGCCAGGTCCTCGGCCTCCCGCCCGGTGGCGGTCACCGCGAGCACGGTGCGCCCGGTACGGGCGGCCAGCGCGGCGATGGCGAAGGGCCGCGCGGCGGCCGGGCCGACGAGGTCCACGTGCATGCGGTTGCCGTCCCCGGCCGCGGTGACCGCCTCGGCGAGTGCGGGGTCCCGGGTGACGGCGTCGAGCAGTCCGTGCAGGCTCATGAAGGCGGCTTTCCATCCGATGAGGTGCGGTGCGTCCCCGCGAGGCGGCAACGCGAAGGACCCGACACGTCGAACGGGCCGGGGGTTCCCACCCTACGACGCGGGTGCGACACCCGCGCGTGGGATTCGGGTCCCCCGTGGGGGTGACGGAGCTGGCGCGGACTGCGCCGACCTGATTACGCTTAGTCCGGCATTTAGTCCACCTCTTCCCATGCCCTGGAGTGCGCGATGGAAGCGGCCCGGCAGTACAACGTCCACGAGGCGAAGACCCACTTCTCCAAAATCCTGGAGACCGTCGCCACCGGCCAAGAGGTGATCATCAGCAAGGCCGGCGAGCCGGTGGCCAAGGTGATCCCGCTCGCGGGGAAGGTCCGGCGGACCGACTACGGCTCACTGCGCGGCCTGGTCGAGATCGCCGACGACTTCGACGAGCTCCCGGACGGGTTCGCCGAGGCTTTCGGGGCCGGCGCATGAGCATTCTGCTCGATACGCACGTCGTCCTGTGGTGGCTGGGCGGTGAACTGTCCGACGAGACAAGGGATCTGCTCACCCAGGAGCGGTACGTCTACATGAGCGCCGTGACCCCGTGGGAGATCTCCGTGAAGCAGGCCACGGGCAAGCTGAACAGTCCGGAGGACCTGGCGGTGCGGGCTCGGGACACTCAATTCCTCCACCTGCCGATCACCGCGGAGCACGGCGTCCGGGCGGGGCGGCTTCCCGCCCACCACAGGGACCCCTTCGACCGGATACTGATCGCCCAGGCCCAGACCGAGGGGCTCACCCTCGTCACCCGGGACAAGCACATCCCGCTCTACGACGTCCCCGTCCTGAGCGTGTGAAACGACCCCGGCCCCGCCCCGCCCGCAAGGGGTGGGGCGGGGCCGGGGCTCCCCCGTACGACCGCTCGGCGACTACTCGCTGGCGATCGCGTTCAGGACGTTCATCCGGCCCGCCCGGAAGGCCGGGACCAGGGCGGCCAGCAGGCCGACCAGGGCGGAGCCGGCGAACACGCCGAGGATGGTGGGCCACGGGATCTCGAGGATCTTCATGCCCTGCAGTGCGAGGAGCTGGTGGGCGGTGGCGCCCCAGCCCATGCCCAGACCGAGGCCCAGCAGGGCGCCGAAGAGGGCGATGACCACGGACTCCAGGCGGATCATGCGGCGCAGCTGGCGGCGGGAGAGGCCGATGGCGCGCATCAGGCCGATCTCGCGGGTCCGCTCGACCACCGAGAGGGCCAGGGTGTTCACCACGCCCAGGACCGCGACGATGATCGCGAGGGCGAGGAGGGCGTAGACCACGTTCAGGAGCTGGCCGACCTGGTCCTTCAGCGCCTGCTTGTAGTCCGTCTGGTTGAGCACCTGGTACTGCGGGTACTCGGCCAGGTCCGCCTTGACCGCCTTGTACGCGGCGTCGTCCTGGCCGTCCTTCGCGGTGGCCAGCAGCATGAAGGGGCGGGGCAGCTTGGCGGCCGGCAGGTTCGCCTGGGCGACGGCGGTGCTGATGTACTTCATGCCCTTGTCGAGGTTGCCCTCGTCGCTGGTGATCGCCGCGACCTTCAGCTTGGCGGTCTTGCCGCCGACGAAGGAGACCGTCAGCTCGTCGCCGAGCTTGACCTTGTGCTCCGTGGCGAAGTCGGAGCCCACCGACATCGAGCCCGGCTCGTACGCCGCCGCGTGCTCCCCGGCGATCATCTTGCGCCGGATGTCCTTGGCGTAGGTGGGGTCCTGGGCTCCGAGCCCGTAGATCTCGGTGGTGCCGTCGGGGGTGGTGATCTTGGCGTCCACTTCCCGGTAGGCCGTGACGTGGTCCAGGCCCCGCGTGGCCCGCAGCGCCTCCTCGGCCTGCGGTACGACCGGCTGGCCCGTCATGGACTCCACGATGTAGTCCGCGCCGACCGACTTGTCGAGCTCATCGGTGGCCGAGGCCACCATCGAGGAGCCGACCACCGACAGGCAGGCGACCAGCGCGAGGCCGATCATCAGCGCGGCGGCGGTGGCACCGGTGCGGCGCGGGTTGCGCAGCGCGTTGCGCTCGGCGAGGCGGCCTATGGAGCCGAAGGGCCGCAGCACCGGGGCGGACAGGGCCCGGACCACGACGCCCGCGAGGAGCGGGCCGATCACGATGAAGCCGATGAGGGTGAACAGGACGCCCAGCCCCAGCCACTGCGCTCCCGTCCCGGCGGCGTCGGCGGTACCGGCGAGGTACAGGGCCGCGGCGCCGATGCCGGTGAGGCCCAGGCCCAGGGCGGCGCGGATCCGGCCGGCCATCTTGTCGCCGGGGGTGCCGGACTCGCGCAGGGCGGCCATCGGGGAGACCTTGCCGGCCCGGCGGGCCGGTATGAAGGCGGAGACGACGGTGACCACGACGCCGAGGACGATGCCGATGACCGGCGTGGTCCACGCGATGGTCAGGTCCTCGGTGGACAGGCTCATGCCCATCTGGCTCATGAGCTGCATCAGCCCGACGGCCAGGCCGATGCCGGCGCCGACGCCGAGGATCGAGCCGACCACGCCGAGCAGCAGGGCCTCGATGACCACCGACTTGAGGACCTGGCCGCTGTCGGCGCCGATGGCCCGCATCAGGCCGATCTCACGGGTGCGCTGGGCGACCAGCATCGAGAAGGTGTTGAAGATCAGGAAGATCCCGACGAGGAAGGCGATCGCGGCGAAGCCGAGCATCACCCACTTCATGATGTCGAGGAAGTCCATGTTCTTCTTGTTGGCGTCCGCGGCTTCCTTCGCGGTCTGCAGCTTGTAGGCGTCGGCGCCGAGGGCGGAGGCGACATTCGCCTTGAGCTGCGCGTCGCTCACCCCGTCCTTGGCGGTGACGTTCACGTGGGTGAAGGCGTCCGCGGCGCCGAGCAGCTTCTGCTGGGAGGTGGCGGTGTCGAAGTAGACGACGGTCGCGCCCGGGTTGGTCACGGTGAAGGCCGCGATGCCGGTGATCTTGGAGCGGATGTCGCCGGTGACGGTGATGGTGCGGATGTCGTCGCCGAGCCCCAGGTGGTGCTTCTTCGCGGTGTCACTGTCGATCATCACGTCGGTGGGGCCGCGCGGGGCCTGCCCCTCGATGATCTTCATCGACCTGAGTTCGTTCTCTGTCCAGTTACCCGCGAAGGTCGGGGCTCCGGTGGTCGAACCGAGGTTCTCGTTCTTGGAGTTGACGACGGTGACCGCCATCGAGGCGACGCCGCCCTCGGCGGACTTCACGCCCTCGGCCTTCTTCACCCGCCCGACGACGGAGGCGGGCAGCGCCTGCGGCTTGCCGGTGTCGGGGGTCTCCCCGCTGGTCTCGGCCTCCTTCGGGGTGACCGTGACATTGGAGTTGGTGACCGCGAACAGCTTGTCGAAGGTGGTGTTCATGGTGTCCGTGAACACCAGCGTCCCGCAGACGAAGGCGACGGACAGCAGGACGGCCACGGCGGAGAGCGCCATCCGCCCCTTGTGCGCGAAGAAGTTGCGCCGCGCGGTCTTCATGACGGTCATGACGTCCGCCCACGGGCGTCGAAGTCCTTCATGCGGTCCAGGACCTGGTCGGCGGTGGGCGTGTACATCTCGTCCACGATCCGGCCGTCCGCGAGGAAGATGACGCGGTCCGCGTAGGAGGCGGCGACCGGGTCGTGGGTGACCATGACGATGGTCTGGCCCAGCTCGTTCACCGAACGCCGCAGGAAGCCGAGGACCTCCGCGCCGGCCCGGGAGTCGAGGTTTCCGGTCGGCTCGTCGCCGAAGATGATCTGGGGCCGCGAGGCCAGGGCGCGGGCGACCGCCACACGCTGCTGCTGGCCGCCGGAGAGCTCCGTCGGACGGTGCTTGAGGCGGCCCGCCAGGCCCACCGTCTCCACGACCCGGTTCAGCCACTCCGCGTCCGCCTTGCGGCCGGCGATGTCCATGGGGAGCGTGATGTTCTCCAGGGCGTTGAGCGTCGGCAGCAGGTTGAAGGCCTGGAAGATGAAGCCGATCCGGTCGCGGCGCAGCTGCGTGAGCTTCTTGTCCTTCAGCCCGGTGATCTCGGTGTCGTCCAGGTGGATCTGGCCGCTCGTCACCGTGTCCAGACCGGCCAGGCAGTGCATCAGCGTGGACTTGCCGGAGCCCGAGGGCCCCATGATCGCGGTGAACTGGCCGCGGTGGATGTCCACGTCCACCGCGTCCAGGGCGACGACCCGCGTCTCGCCGGAGCCGTAGGCCTTGACGACCTTCCGCGCCCGCGCCGCGACGGCCTCATGCCCTCCAGTACCCCCGTGCCTGGTTTCGGTCATAGCCGTTGTCACGGTGTTTCCCCTCGTTCTGACGCGTACGGTCGTCGGTTCGGTGTCACCGCGTTCGGTGTCACCGGGTGCGCTGTGATGCGCTTCATTCGAAGTCTGCTGGGCGGGGTGCCGCGGCGCGCTGGTGCCAAGCGCCGTATCCATAGGGGTGCTAGCCCTACCCCCCGGACTCCCGCCCTGTAGACACCAGTTAAAGACCCCCGTCGTCTTTCCTCCTCCTCCCCCGGGACGAAGCGTCCCTGGATCCTTGTGAGGACCAACCCCTAGGGGATCTCGCCCGTTGGGACGAGGCGCCCTGAGGGGATACCGCCCCGTAATGCCGCGATGAGAGGGTGTCTGCGCAGGTACGGACGGGGGGAAGGGGTTTTCATGGGCTCAGGGGAGAGCACGGGCGCGAGTACCGACGACAGCGCCGCGGGCATACCCGGGGGTGACCCCGCCGGATCCGGGGACCACGCCTGCGCCGAGCCGGGCGCCGCGACGGGCCCGCCCCCGGCACCGGCCGCCGTACCGGGTCATGCCTCGCCGGCTCACGCCTCGCCGGCGCGGGCGGAGTCCCCGCCCGGGCGGCCCCGTACGGCCGTCGTCGCCGCCCTGATGCTGACCATGAGCCTCGTCGCCCTCGACGCCGCCGTCGTCGCCACCGCGGTCCCGCAGATCGTGGGCGACCTCGGCGGCTTCGCCGTCTTCTCCTGGATCTTCTCCGGCTACGTCCTGGCCGGAACGGTCACCCTGCCCGTCTACGGAAAGCTCTCCGACACCTACGGCCGCAAGCCCGTCCTGCTCCTCGGCATCAGCCTCTTCCTGCTCGGCTCGCTGCTGTGCGCGGCCGCCTGGAACATGGCCGCCCTCATCGCCTTCCGGATCCTCCAGGGCCTGGGCGGCGGCGCCCTGCAGGGCACCGTGCAGACCCTCGCCGCCGATCTCTACCCGCTCAAGGACCGGCCCCGCATCCAGGCCCGGATGTCCGCGGTGTGGGCCGGTTCGGCACTGGCCGGCCCCGCGCTCGGCGGGCTGATCGCCACGTACACCGACTGGCGCTGGATCTTCCTGCTCAACCTCCCGCTGGCCGCCGCCGCCCTGTGGATCATCAGCCGCCACCTGGTCGAGCCCACCCGTCCCCCCGGCCGCACCGGCCCCGTCGACTGGCCCGGAGCCGTGGCCGTCTTCGCCTGCGGGGGGCTGCTGCTGTTCGGACTGGTGCAGGGCGGAGTCGCCTGGCCCTGGCTGTCGGCGCCCTCGCTGGCCCTGCTGGGAGCGAGCGCAGCGCTGGGCGTGCTCGTCGTCCGGATCGAACGCCGGGCCGCACAGCCCATCCTGCCCGGCTGGGTGTGGCGCCGGCGCACCATCTGCGCCGTCAACCTGGCCATGGCCGGGCTCGGCCTGCTGATGGTCGCCCCGATGGTGTTCATGCCGACGTACGCCCAGACCGTGCTGGGCCTCGGCCCGACCGGCGCCGGCCTGGTCACCTCCGCGATGACCCTGACCTGGCCGATCAGCGCCGCCTTCGCCCAGCACGTCTACCGGCGCATCGGCTTCCGCAACACCGCCGCGACCGGGGTCTCCCTGGCCGCCCTCGTCCTCGGTTCCTTCACCCTGCTCCCCTACCCCGCCCCGGTCTGGCAGCCCGTCCTGATCATGCTGCTGCTGGGCGCGGCCCTCGGCCTCTTCCAGCTCCCGCTGATCGTCGGGGTCCAGTCCACCGTGGGCTGGGAGGAGCGCGGCACCACCACGGCCTCGGTGCTGTTCTGCCGCAACGTCGGCCAGAGCGTCGGAGCGGCGCTCCTCGGAGCCGTGGCCAACGCCACCATCGCCGGCCGGCTGACGCAGGCCCCGATGGCCGGTCTCCCCTCGAACCTGGACGACGCCTCCAAGGCCCTGACCGACCCCGGCCTCCTCGCCCCCGAGGCCGCCGCCTACCTGCGCCGGGCGGTGGCCGCCGCCGGGGACCACATCTTCCTCGGCGCGACCGTGGCGGCGGCCGCGGCCGCGCTGGTGCTGCTGCTGGTGGCGCCGCGGCGGTTCCCGGTGCTGCCGGAACAGCGGGAGGGCTGAGGAGCAGGAACTTGTCATGTTCGGACCGAATCGGTAACCCTTCTCGAAGACGCCGTACTTCCGGGGGGACCACATGACGTCCGCACTCTGCGCACTCGCCTCACTCGCCGCCCTGGCGGGCCCGATCGTCCTGCGGCTGCTGCGCCACCCGGGCTTCGTCACCGGCCGCGACGGACGCCTGTCCACCTCGACCACGCTCGCCCTGGCCTGGACGGTGATCCTCCTCTGGCTCCTCCTGGCCACCCTCGGCTACGGACTCACCGCGGGCGGCGGCCCCGCCTGGTTCGAGGGCCACGGAGGCGAAGGCCCCCTGTCCCCCCTGACCACCGTCTACCTCCCGCTGCTCGGAGGCCCGTACGCCGCCCTGATCGCGGCCAAGGCGGTCGTCGGCACACGGGTGGAGCGGGGCTCCCTGGCCAAACCGGCGCCGAAGGGCACGGAGCGGCGGCCGCTGCACGACCTGATCGCGAACGACGGCGGCCGGACCGACCTGGTCGACCTGCAGTACGTCGCCCTGAGCGCGGTCACGATGCTCTACGTCGTGGCGTTCTTCGTGGCGGACGTGGGCGGCGGGCTGCCGAGGCTGCCGGACGAGATGTGGGCGCTGACCGGGGCGCCGGCCGGCGCGTATCTTCTGAACAAGGTGGCGGTGCGGGCCAATCCGGTGATCACCGGGGTCACCGTCGCGGACGGCCTCCTGACGGTCGAGGGCGGCGGCTTCGGGGTGGCCCCCCGCGTCGAACTGGACGGCACGCCCCTCCCGACCACCATCACCCCGACGGGAGCCCTGTCGGCCCCCCTCCCCCCATCGGCACCCCCCGCCTTCGCGGTGTCGGTCACCACCCGAGGCCTCCGCAGCGACCCGTCCCCCCACACCCCGAAGCCCTGACCCCCCTCGGCGAGCGTGCCGCTGCGCGGGGCGGAGTTCCCCTACCCGCCCTTCCACCGTTCCCCGGGCGCTGCCCGGACCCGCGCCTCAAACGCCGGCGAGGCTGAAGAGGGGGGTCCCGGGCTGCGCCCGGACCCCCAAAGACCCGGGGCTCCGCCCCAGACCCCGCGCCTCAAACGCCGGCGAGGCTGAAATGGCGCC
>NZ_JBSFDF010000034.1:0-92239 GCF_053593795.1 Streptomyces sp. NPDC002104
CACCAAGACATCCCCTTCGAACGCATCGTCGAAGCCCTCAACCCACCCCGCCTCCCCAACCGCCACCCCCTCTTCCAAACCATGCTGGAGGTCATTACGGGCGGCGATGCGGAACTGCTGATACCGGGTGCGAAGGCCGAGGCGCTGCCCACCAACCTCGACATCGCGAAGTTCGACCTCAACGTGAGCGTCTACGCCGGGCTCACCGAGGAGGGACGGCCGGGTCCGCTGTGGGCGGCCGTCGGGTTCGCTGCCGACCTCTTCGAAGCCCGTACGGTCCGCAGGCTCTTCGACCGGATCATCCGCGTCCTGGAATCCGTCACCGCCGACCCGGCCCAGCGCATCGGCACCATCGACCTCCTCGGGGACGAGGAGCGTGCGGAGCTGGACCTCCAGGCGACCGGACCCGAGCCGGACACCTCGGCCTTCCCGGAGTCCTCGCTCCAGGAAGCCTTCGGGCGACAGGCCGGCCGGACGCCGCACGCGGTGGCGGTGCGCTGCGCCGGGCGGAGCCTGACGTACGCGGAGCTCGACGAGCGGGCCAACCGGCTGGCGCACCGGCTGATCGCCGCGGGTGCGGGACCGGAGCGCCCGGTGGCGATCCTGATGAGCCGCACGGTCGAACTCGTCGTCGCCCTGGCCGCCATCCTCAAGTCCGGTGCGTACTACGTGCCGCTCCACAACGCCTCCCCGCTCGACCGCATGCAGGTGGTCATGGAGGAGTGCGGCGCGCGGGTCCTGCTCACCGACCAGGTGATGCGGACGCGCGGACTGCCCGAGGCGCCCACGGTGCTGCTGGCCGACGAAGACGGTGGCGAGATGCCCGCCGTACCGACGCCCGCGCCGTCCGTCCCCGGTCACCGGGAGCAGCTCGCCTACGTGATGTACACCTCGGGATCGACGGGCAAGCCCAAGGGCGTCGCCGTCACCCACCAGGACGTCTTCGAGCTCATCAGCGACTCCATCCTGGTTCCCGGGGACCACGACCGGGTACTGCTGCTCACCCCCTACGAGTTCGATCCGTCCACGTACTCGTTCTGGTACCCGCTGCTGCACGGCGGGACGAGCGTCATCGCGCCGGAGGAGGACCTGACGGTCGACCGGCTGGCCCGGTTGATGCAGGAGGAGCGGATCACGGGCGTCGATGTCACCGCGGGTCTGTTCCGGGTCATGGCCGAGGAGCACCCGGAGTGCTTCGCCGGGGTCCGGGTCGTCATCACCGGCGGCGACATCGTGTCGCCGGTGGCGGTCCGCCGTGTCCTCGATCACTGCCCGGACCTCCTGGTGCGCAGCAACTACGGGCCGACGGAAACCACCCTGTTCGCGACCTCCGCCCCGTGGCGCAAGTCCTCGGACGTCCCGGCACCGGTGCCGATCGGGCGCCCCCTGGACGGCATGTCCGCCCATGTCCTCGACGACGCCCTCAACCTGGTGCCCAGCGGGGTGACCGGCGAGCTGTACCTGGCCGGGACCGGCCTGGCCCGGGGCTACCTGAACCGGCCCGACCTCACGTCGGACCGCTTCGTGGCCAACCCGTACGGCCCGCCCGGCTCCCGCATGTACCGTACGGGCGACCGGGTGCGGTGGACCGCCGAGGGGCTCATCGACTTCGTCGGCCGCGCCGACAACCAGGTCAAGATCCGCGGGTTCCGCATCGAACTGCCGGAGATCGAGTCCGTACTCGCCTCCTTCCCGGGGATCCGGCAGATCGCGGTCATCGCCCGGGAGGACCGCCCCGGCGACAAGCGGCTGGTCGCGTACCTCGTCGGCGACGGTGAGATCGACCTGGCGGCGCTCGACCGGCACGCCCGCCGGTCGCTGCCCGAGTACATGGTCCCCAGCGCCGTTCTGGTGCTGGACAGGCTGCCGCTCACGCCGAACAACAAGGTCGACTACCGGGCGCTTCCAGCGCCCGCGCTGCGGGCGAGGGAGGGCCGCCCGCCGCGCAACCCCACCGAGGTCACCCTGTGCGACCTGTTCGCCGACGTCCTCGGCGTGGAGGGCATCGGGATCGACGACAACTTCTTCGAACTGGGCGGCCACTCCCTGCTGGCGACCCGGCTCATCAGCCGGATCCGCGCCGCCTTGCACACCGAACTGCCCGTCCGCGCGCTCTTCGAGGCGCCCACGGCCGCCCTGCTGGCCGGCCGGCTCGGCCAGGACCCGTCGGGCGGCGCCTCCGGGGGCTCGCTCGATGTGCTCCTGCCGTTGCGCACGAGCGGCGGACGGAACCCGCTGTTCTGCGTCCACCCGGCGATCGGCCTCAGCTGGTGCTACAGCGGACTGCTGGCCCACCTCGACCGCGACCAGCCGGTCTACGGGCTTCAGGCCCGTGGTTTCAGCCGGCCCGGCAGTGAGCCGCAGTCCTACGACGAGGTGGTGAGCGACTACCTGGCGCAGATCCGCTCGGTGCAGCCGCACGGCCCCTACTCCCTGCTCGGCTGGTCGTTCGGCGGGGTCGCCGCGCACTCGCTGGCCGTACGGCTGAGGGAGGAGGGCGAACAGGTCGAGTTCCTCGGCGTGCTCGACGGACACCCCTCGGCGGTCGACCCGTCCGCCGAGCTCATCGGCTACGACTCCGCGGGTGTGTGGCCGGCGCTCTCCGCCTCGGTGGGCCATGCCCCGGACGCTCCCGACAGCCCTCTGGCGGAGCTCGGCCCGGACGGTTTCGCCACGCTGGCGCGCGTCTTCGTCGACGTGTCCAACCTGCGCGGGACCTTCGATTCCGAAGTCTTCGACGGCGCCATGGTCTTCTTCGCCGCCACCGTCGACGCCGCCGCGCACGACCCGGCGCAGGCCTGGGCGCCGCACGTGACCGGGGGCATCGAGGTCCACTCGATCGACTGCGCGCACGGCGAGATGACGGCGCCCGCCCCCCTGGCCGCCATCGGCCGCGTCGTGGCCGGGCACCTGAACAGCCCCTCCCGCATCCCGTCCTGACCGGACGCCCAAGCCACTCGCACGTCAAGCCCACTCACAAGAACGGAGGCGGTTCCATGGCATCCGGCACCCTTCCCGAACGCGTCGTCATCAAGATCGGGACCTCGTCCCTCATCACCGGAGGGCAGCCCGACCGCGCCAAGCTCGCGGCCGTCGCCGACGCGGTCGCCGAACTGCGCGCCGACGGCATCCAGGCGGTCGTCATCGGCTCCGGCGCCATCGCCGCCGGCCGCGCCAGGCTGGCCGCGGCGGGTACCTCCGCCGACGCGGCGGAACCGCAGCTGGCGGCGGCGGTCGGCCAAGGCCTGCTCTTCGAGGCCTTCCGGGCCGCCTTCGAGGACCGCGGCCTCATCGCGGCGCAGTTCCTGTTCACTCCGCTCGACCTGACCGGACCCGAGCACGGGGACAGTGTCAGGACCGCGCTGGAGGCCGCTCTCGACACCGGGCTCGTTCCCGTCGTCAACGAGAACGACGCCGTCATGGTCCGCAACAACGACGTCCTGGCGGCCCTGCTCGCCGGCTCGCTGCGGGCCGCCCGGCTGCTCCTCCTCACCGATGTGCCGGGCCTGTACGAGAGCGACCCCCGGCGCAACGCCGGGGCCCGGCGCATCCCCGAGATCGCCGTCATGACGCCCGAGGTGGAACGGCTCGCCGGTGTCGCGGCCCGGGGGCTCGGCACCGGCGGCATGCCCGCCAAACTGTGCGCCGCCTGGATCGCCACCTTCGCGGGGGTGCCCGTCGTCATCGCCGGGTCCGACACCGAGGACGCGGTCGTGCGCGCCGTACGGGGCGAGGCCATCGGGACACTCGTGCACCCGCGCGTTCCGGAGAAGGAACCGGACCTCGGGCGGCTGTGGCGGTCGTTCTCCGCACCGCCCTCCGGGCGCCTGCTGTGCTGCTCCGAGACCGCCTCGGTCGTGGCCGGCGGCGGGGTGCTGACCACCCAGCACATCCGCGGTCACGAGGGGGACTTCCCGGCCGGGGCCGTCGTCGACGTCACCGACGCGGACTGGAGGGTCGTCGTCCGCGGCCGTACCCGGCTCAGCTCCGCGGACCTCATCGAACTCACGCACGCGGGCACCGGCCCGGCCGTGCTCGACCACACCGATTACGTCAGCCTTCAGGAGGCCTGAAATGACCGCTCCCACCACGACCACCGCCACCGCCACCACCGACACCGACACCGTCACCGTCACCGACGTCTGCCGGCGTGCCCGCGAGGCCTCGCTCGTCCTGCGTGAGCTGACCACCGAGGCCAAGGACCGGGTGATCGCGGAGATGGCGGATGCCATCGACGGCTCCGGCGAGCGCCTGAAGGAGGCCAACGCGCTCGACGTGGCCGCGGCCCGGGAGGCGGGTACCTCCGCCACCCTCATCGACCGGCTGACCCTCACCGACAAGCGCATCGCCGGCATGACGCAGGCCATGCGCACGATCATCGACCTGCCGGACCCGGTGGGCCAGGTCGTCGAGGGCCGTACCCGCCCCAACGGCATCCAGATCGAGCACGTCCGCGAACCCCTCGGCGTCGTGGCCGTCATCTACGAGGCGCGCCCGAACGTCACCGCCGACGTCGCCGCCCTCTGCCTCAAGTCCGGCAATGCCGCCGTCCTGCGCGGCTCCTCCATCGCCCTGCACACCAACGCGGCGATCGCCGACGTGCTGGCCGAGGTCCTGCGGCGCCAGGAGGACGTGCCGGACCACGCGGTCCAGCTGATCCGGGACTCCTCCCGCGAGGCGGCACTGGAACTGCTCAGGGCCGAGGAGTACGTCGACCTGCTCGTCCCGCGCGGCGGCCCCGGCCTGATCAAGACGGTCAAGGACAACGCCACCGTGCCCACCGTCATCGACGGCGACGGCAACTGCCACGTGTACGTGGACGCGACGGCCGACCTGGCCATGGCCACCGACATCATCGTGAACGGCAAGACGTCGCGCCCCAGCGTCTGCAACGCCGTCGAGACCCTCCTCGTGCACGAGGACCTCGCCGCGACGTGGCTGCCGCAGGCCCTCGACGTCCTGCAGGGCCTCGGTGTCGAGGTCCGCGGCGACGACCGCACCCGCGCGGTGTGGCCGGCGGCGGCCCCCGCGCGGGACACCGACTGGGAGACGGAGTACCTCGACCTCGTCCTGGCCGTGAAGGTCGTCGAGGACCTCGACGACGCCATGGGGCACATCAACCGGTACGGCACCCGCAACGCCGAGGCGATCGTGGCGCAGGACATCACCGTCGCCCGGCGGTTCGCCCGTGCGGTGGACTCCGGCAGCGTCTTCGTCAACACCTCCACCAGGTTCTCCGACGGCGGCGAGTTCGGCTACGGAGTCGAGATCGGGGTCTCCACGCAGAAGCTGCACTCCCGGGGCCCCATGGGCCTGGAGTCGCTCACCTGCGTGAAGAACGTGGTGTGGGGAGAGGGCCAGATCCGTGTTCTCTGACACCGCCCGAGCCACCCTCCCACCGCTCGACGACAGCGGTCGGCCAGCACCGAAAGACGCCTCGATGATGAAGACGCTCCAGTACTCCAGCCTCATGGACACCGTGTCGGAGGCGTCCTCGATCAGGCTCAACAACCGCATCTACGAGATGCAGGCCGCCGGCATCGACGTCATCACGCTCTCGCTCGGCGAGGCGTTCTTCGACATCGCGACCCCGTCCTTCGAAGGACTCCCGGCCGTCAAGATCCACCACTACTCGCACTCGCGCGGCGTACCGCTGCTGCGGGAGAAGCTCGCCAAGTACCATCTGGGCGCCTCGGACGTGCAGGTGGACCCCGAGACGGAGATCATGGTGACCGCGGGCTCCAAGGCCGCGATCTACATGACCCTCACCGCCCTTCTGGAGCCCGGTGACGAGGTGATCATCCCGGAGCCGCTCTGGGTGAGCTACCCGGACCAGGTGCGGCTCGCCCGCGGCGTCCCGGTCGTAACGCCCTGGTACGACTCGGTCGCGGACATGGAGTCGTACATCACCCCGCGCACCCGGGCCATCGTCGTGAACAACCCGCACAACCCCACCGGCCGCAGGATGGGCGCCGCCGAGCTGCGGGACCTGCACGATCTCGCCGAGCGGCACGGCCTGTTCCTCATAGCGGACGAGGCCTACCACGAGTTCGTTCCGGAGGGCGAGACCTTCGTCTCCGCGCTGGAGGGCGACCCCGACAAGCGCCACACGATCGTCTGCAACTCGATGTCGAAGAACTATGGGATCTCGGGCTGGCGCATCGGATACCTCATCGCGCACGCACGCCTGACGCAGCAGATCCTCAAACTCCAGCAGCACATGGTCACGTGCGCCCCGACCATCCTCTGCCACTATCTGGCCGAGCACTTCGAGACGATGCTCGAGCAGACGCGTCCGCAGATCCAGCGGGTGGTGCGGACGCGCAACAAGCTGGCCGCACTGCTCGCCGACCGCGGTGTGGAGTGCATGCCCGGCGACTCCACCTTCTACCTCTTCGCGTCGCTCGGCGCGTCCCGGCTGAACTCCGAGGAGTTCGCCGAGCTCCTCCTCACCCGCTACGGCGTCGGCGTGGTCCCCGGCATCGGGTACGGCGCGTCGTGCGACCGCTTCGTGCGCATCTCTGTGGGCGCGGAGAGCGAGGAACGGCTGATCCGCGGCGTCTGCGCCGTCGCCACCCTCATCGAGGAGACCCGGTGACCGCCTCCGGGCAGCACGCCATCGCCTTCGTGGGGTGCGGACGGATCACCCGCGCGATGGTGCGGGGGCTGCTCGCCGCCGGGCACGCCCCGGAACTCCTGCGGGGCGTGTCCCGTACCGGCGCGGGCGCCCGGGCGCTCGCCGCGGAGTTCGGCATCCGTTCGGCGGACTCGCTCGCGCAGGCCGTACGGGACGCCCCGGTCGTCGTCCTGGCCGTGCATCCGCACGAAACGGCCGCCGTGCTCGCCGGACTGGCCGGGGTCACGACGCCGGAGCAGATGCTGCTCTCCCTCGTCGCGTCCTGGCGCACGGAAGCCGTCGCGAAGGCGCTTCCCGGGGTGCCCGTGGTCCGGGCGGTGCCCAACGTGGCGATCGCCGTACGGGAGGGGGTGACCGTGCTCGGTGAAGGGGCCGGCGTCCGCCATCTGGACACGGCGCATAAGCTGTTCGCCGGACTGGGCCGGGTGATCCTCGCGGAGGAGGATCAGCTGGAGGCGGTGAGCGCGCTCTCGGGTGCCGGGCCCGCCCTGGTCGCGTACTTCGCGAACGCCCTGGCCGCGGCCGGCGCCGCCCACGGCATGTCCGAGGAGATGGCCGCCACGCTCGCCGGGCACGCGGTGCGCGGCACGGGCTCGCTGCTGGCCGGCGGCGTCACACCCGCCTCGGTGATCGCCTCGGTCACCTCGCCCGGCGGCATGACCGAGGCGGCCCTGCGCACGCTCGACGCGTGCGCGCTGCCGGAGAGCACCCGACGTGCGGTCGACGCGGCGGTGCGGCTGTCCTTCGCACGACTCGTCACCGCCTGAGACCCAGCGCCCAGGCCTCCCGACCCCGCTCCCTACCCCACTTGGAGACAACTTGACCAGCAAGACGGCCATGCCGAAGGCGTTCCAGCGGGTCTGGCTCGCCTCGGGCGCGTCCTCGTTCGGCGACGGCGTCTACCTGTCCGCATTGCCGCTGCTGGCCGCCAGCCTGACCCGCGACCCGGTCCTGCTCTCCGTGGTCTCCGCCGCGGCCCTGCTGCCCTGGCTGTGCTTCGGGCTGATCGGCGGAGCGCTGGTGGACCGCTGGGACCGGCGGCGCACGATGTGGATCACCGATGCGGCCCGTGGCGTGCTGCTCCTGGCGGCGGTGGCCGGGGCCGCGGCCGGCTGGCTCGGCGTCCCCCTGCTGATCGGGCTCGCCTTTCTGCTGGGCATCGGACAGATCCTGTTCGACACCGCGGCGACCTCGTACCTCCCCGAGATCCTCAACCGCGACCAGTCGCTGCTCAAGCGGGCCAACGCGCGGCTGCGCGGCACGATGGACGTCCTCGACGGTTTCGCCGGTCCGCCGGCCGGCGCGGCCCTGTTCACCCTGGGCCGTACCTTCCCGCTGATCACCAACGCCCTGTCGTTCCTCTTCAGCTCGCTGGTGATCCGCTCGCTGCCCGCGAGCCCGCCCAAGCCCCGGGTCGCCAAGAACTCGCTGCTCAAGGACGCCCGCGACGGCGCCGCGTACCTGCTCCGCGACCCCCTGCTCCTCGGACTCTCGCTGCGTCCCGCGCTCGGCAACTTCGCCTTCAGCGCCGGCGCCGCCGTATTCGTCCTGTTCGCCCAGGAGGAACTGCACCTGGGGCCGGTGGGGTACGGAATCCTGCTCACCTCCGAGGCCCTGGGAGGCCTCCTGGGCAGCGTCCTGTCCGGATGGCTCAGCAACCGGCTGGGCACGGGCGGCGCGCTGATCCTGACGGCCGCCCTGCTGACGGCCGCACAGGCCTCGATCGGACTCACCGACAGCGCTGTGGTGGTGGGCGCGGGGATGGCCCTGCGTGCCGCCGGCCTGGGTGCCACCATCGTGCTGGCCGCGTCGGTCCGCCAGTCGGTCGTCCCGGACGAGCTGATGGGCCGGGTCTCCGCGGCCAGCCGGCTGATGGCCCTGGGAACCGCCCCGGTCGGTGCGCTCTTCGGCGGGTGGCTCGCCACCGTGGGCGGCCTGCGCGCGCCGTACCTGATCGGCTCGGTCTTCCTGGCCGTCAGCACGCTGCTCAGCCTGACGATGACCTCGAACGCCAAGGTCGAGGCGGCGCTGGCCAAGGCGCGGGCGGACCGCGAGAAGGCCGAGAAGGCCGAGAAGGCCGAAGCGGACTCCGGCCCCGCCCCCGTACCCCAGGCGTAGCCACGACGAAGGCCCGGCCGCATCCGTGGATGCGGCCGGGCCGGTGGTTCGGTGCCCCGGACCGTGCGTCGTCAGGGCGTCAGCGGACGGCGGTCAGGTCTGGACTCGCGACCGGTCGCCGCCACGGGTGTACATGCGGTTGATCCAGGTGAAGAAGGCGTCGGCGACCTGGGTGCGCTGGGGTTCGGGCATCATCGTGAACCCGCCGTGGGCCGTGCTCCACTCGTTGAGGACGGGGCCCGAGTCGGTCATCAGCCAGTCGACGCAGAGCCACTGCGCGTCGAGGCTCTTCGCGATGCGCTCGCAGTGGTCCGCGACCTCCAGGTGGTCGTCGTTCACCTCGATCGATCCGCCCTGGCTGACGCTGGCCAGGTAGCCGTCCTTCTTGGGGCGGCGGGTCAGGGAGGAGACGACCCGGCCGTCCGCCATGTAGACGCGCATGTCGCCGTGGTGGGCGATGAGGGGCTGGATGATGTAGCCGGAGTCGCTCTGGGCCACGATGTCGATCGCTGCCGCCAGCTGCTGGTCGGACTCGGTGCGCAGGACGCCCGTGCCGCTCGACATCTCCCGGGGCTTCACGATGTACGGGCCCGCGCCGAGCACGCGCCGGGCCTCGGCGATCGCCCTGCGGGCGTACTTCCCCGGCGGGATCGCCACCGTGCCGGGGGTCGGGACACCCAGGCCCGCCGCGTGTTGCAGGAGGGCCAGCTTGTCGCGTTCGAGGTAGTCGGGGCCGTCGAAGGAGCGGTTGAGGAGGACCGAGTCGCTCGACGCGATGGTGCGGTAGACGGCGCGCAGGGCGTGCAGGCCCTGGGGGTCCGTGCTCATGTCCTCGACGATGTAGCACTGCTTGTGGTCCAGCAGGTCTTCGCCGCGGTAGCGCAGGACGGGCTTGCCCGCGCACGAGGGGATCAGTTCGGTCGCGCGGATGACCCGGAAGTCGAATCCGCGCGGCTGCGAGAGGGCGGAGTAGCGGCGGGTGATGCTCTCCTCGAAGCGTTCCACCTCGGCCGGGTCCGAGTCCTCCGACTGGTAGATCCATGTGATCAGGCCGTTCACGCCGCGACCTCGTCCCCGCGGAGCAGGCCGCTGCCGGCCGGGGCCTCGGCCGGGTCGCCGCCCGTGAGGGACACCTTGTTCCGCTCGTCGACGAACACCACGTGCGGTACGAGGGCGCGGGCCTCCTCGTCGGAGACCTGGGCGTAGGCGATGAGGATGACGAGGTCTCCAGGGCTGACGAGGCGGGCGGCGGCGCCGTTGATGCCGATGATCCCGGAGTCGCGGGGGCCCTCGATGACGTACGTGGACAGCCGGGCACCGTTGTTGATGTTCACGATGTCGACGCGCTCGCCGGGCAGCAGGTCCGCCGCCTCCATGAGGTCGGCGCTCACCGTCACGGAGCCGACGTAGTGCAGATCGGCCTGCGTGACCGTGGCCCGGTGGATCTTGGACTTCATCATGCTGCGGAACATGGCGGGTTCTCCCTGAGGGGTTGGGGGTGGGGTGATCACGGTGGGTCGTGCGGGTGGTGCGGGTCGTGCGGGTGGCGCGGGTGGTCAGCGCAGGGTGACGGCCACGTTCGGCAGGGCGCCGTGGCCGTTGATGCTGACCACGCCCTCCTGCTCGGGCGGGAGGTAGCGGACCATGCAGCCGCCGTCGCGGCCGTCGAAGAGGAAGGGGCTGAAGACCGGCAGGACCTCGGCCCGCTGGGTGGCGCACCCGTTCTCGTCCATGAACTCCATGGCGTACGGGACCGGTTCCACGTACTCCTGGACGATGTGGTCCTCGGCGGCCGCCGCCAGGCGCACCGCCCGGCGCCAGACGTCGGGGGCGCAGGTGCGGCCGATCAGCACCTGTTGGCCGCTCATGCCGATGGCGGGCTTGAGGACGAAGTCCTCGGGGTGGCCGAGGAGCAGCTCCGAGACGGGCGCGTCCCGGCCGCGCCACCGCGCCGCGCGGTCGCTGACGACGCGGGTCCAGGGGAGGTAGCGGTCCACGGCCTGCCGGTCGGCGGCCGTCATCCAGGGCCGGCCTTCGGAAACCCAGCCCAGCACCTTCTTGTTGGCGATCAGATAGGCGCTCTGGGAGGCCAGGAGCGTGCAGCCGGCGTCCAGTGCCTCCCGTACCGGCGCGAAGCCGATGCCCCTGTCGCGCCACTCCAGGACGGTGAAGTGGCGCAGGCCCAGCCGGAAGCGGGGGGCTCCGCAGGCTCCGGTGACCGCGGGCAGCTCCTCCGGCTCGAAGAACTCCGCGTCGAGGCCCCGGCGGCGCAGGGACTGCGCCTGGAGCTCGAAGTAGCTGCGGGGCGCGTGGGCGTAGTCCCGGAGCGAGCCGAGTACGGCGACGGCCGGTTCGACGCGCAGGTCCCGTACGGCTCTGACGAAGATCTCGTCGCGCACGGCCAGGGGGTCGACGGCGCGGAAGGGCGTCCGCCCGGGGCCGCCGAAGGCGGCGGTCCAGGCTCGGGAGTGCAGCGCCGTGTCCACCACGCCGCCGATGCCGGAGCCGATGTTAAACTCCAGGAACTTCGGTCCGCTCGCACTGACCAGGACGTCGGGGCGGGCCATGCAGGTGGCGTAGGCCTCCTCGGCGGGACCGTCCATGAACAGCGGGTACATCTCCGGGTCGGCGCCCAGGGCGGCGACCCGGCCGGCCGCGGTGGGCGCGGACTCCAGCAGGGTGCGGCGCAGCAGCCGGAGCAGGACCGCGGACGCCGTGAAGAGTTCGTCGTAGGAGGCGCGCGGGAGCACCACCGGGTGCGCCGAGGCGGCCGTCGGCACGGCATGGGCGTACTCCCCCTCCCTCACCAGGCCGAGCTCGTCCACGACGCGCGGCAGGGGGAGGCGGGATCCGAGCGGGAGCGGGGTGGAGCCGTACCAGGGGACGGATGCCCGCGCGGGGGCGCTCACGCGAGCGCCGTCTCGGAGGAGGGGGACGGGCAGGGGCCGGAGGGGACGGACGCCAGGAAGGTGTCCAGGTCGATCCGGCGTACGCGCTCCACCCCGGGCGACTTCGCCGAGTACTCGGTGCGCGCCGGGCGTTCGGCGTCGTGGAAGTAGACGGCCTCCAGGGCCCCGTCCGCGCCTTCCGCGAGGACCGGGTTGGCCACGAGGAAGTCCCGGACCTGCGGGGTGTCGCGCCGTACGGCCAGCCACAGCCGTTTGCCGCCGAAGTGGTTGGGCGGCAGGACGACGCGGGTGCCGAAGCGGCGCTTCCACTGGTAGGTGCCCTTGCTGAGGAAGGGTTCCGTGCCCTGGAAGTCGAGCCGGCTCACGCCGTTGTCGGCGCACCAGCCGATCAGGAAGTGGTAGATGGCCTTGAAGGCGCCGTGGTCGTAGTGCTCCTGCGCGCCGTCCCGGACACCGAGCAGGCGCAGGGTCAGCGCACCCGTCGTGCGGTCCCGGTGGCACAGCGCGCCGCCGACGGGCTCGCCGTCCTGGGACAGCGCGAACATCCGGCCCGTGCGGAACAGGCACTCGTAGGACACGTCCTTGGTCTCGGTCCGCTCCCGCGCCCCGTGGCGGTTGAACATCGTGGGGCGGTAGAAGCGGTCGTAGAAGACGTCGAACCACTTCGGATCGCGGACCGGGCTCCACGACCAGTCGGTGCGGCGCGCGTCGCGGTTGAACTGCTCGCGCTCGCGCTTGGAGATGCGCCGCCGGGCCGTTCCCTCTTCGTCGGCGGGGTCGAAGTCGATCACGAAGTGCACCCGCATCGGGATGACGAGGGAGGCCGCCGAGGGCAGCCGTCGCGCCCGGGTGGCGCTGGTGCCGACGATGGTGATGTCCGCCTCGGGCAGCCGGCCGGGGGACGTGAGGTCGCGCCCGGTCAGCTCCGTCGCCTCTCGCTCGGCGGCGTGCGTACCGCTCTCGCGGCGCAGTTCGGTGAAGTCGAGGGTGTAGGCGAGCCCTTCGGCGAGGCCGGAGTAGCTCACCGACAGGCCGCCGAGGTCCGATCGGACGGCGGGGAAGACCGCCCGGTTCCGGGTGTCCCAGGCGGTCCGTGCGTACATGAGCCCCGGATTGCTGCTGTTGCGCCAGAGGTATCCGGCACGCATGCGCAAGCGGTGGTGGATCGGAGATCGCGGGCGGGGAGCTGCTGGGGACACGGGTTCTTCCTCGGCGGTGGGTGAGGGCGGGGGCCGGTGGTCGGGCCCGCCGGCCGGTGGTCGGGCCCGCCGGCCGGTGGTCGGGCCCGCCGGCCGGTGGTCAGCCGGCCGGCGGGCGGCCTGCGGGCGGCCTGCGGGCGCGCGGGCCTGGTCGGCTCAGAGGTCGGCGGCGTAACGGACGAGCCGGCGCATGGACTCGACGTCCTGGACGGAGTGCGCGTCGCGGGCGGTGATGTCGACGAAGTCGCCGGCCGCGTAGCTGCCCGAGCCGTGCACGAGGATGTCCGCCTGCGGTACCAGGCCCCGGTCGATCGCGTTGAGGATGCCGGTGACGGCCATGACCAGCGACCATTCGCGGACCGCCGTCGGGTTCGCCGGGAGGTCGATCCCGGCATCGGAGAGGAAGGCCCGTACCTGTCCGTACCGTCCGAGGCACTCGGCGAGGGAGACGACGATGCCGCCGCCGCCCTGGCCGTGGATCAGTTCGTTCATCCGGGCCGAAGTGGGCGGGTTGCGGGTGTAGAAGGTCGGGTCGAGAACCTCCTGCGGGTCGAAGGTGACCGCGGGGAACCTCGGGTTCTCCTTCTGCGTGAAGAGCCCGGTCCCGTTCTCGTACACGTACGCGGGCAGGTGCCGCGGGTCGGTCGAGCCGTCGTTGTAGAGGCTCAGCACCATGTCCGGTGCGCCGAGGTGCTGGACGAGGAAGTACTGCGAGGCGGGGGTCCGCGCGCGGTCCTCAGCGTGCAGGGTGGTGCGGCCGTACGCGTGACCGAGCAGGCCGTACGCGCTGGAGACGGCGTGCACGTGCAGGCGGGGCTCCTCTTCGGCGGCCGGGAAGAACTCCGCCTCGGCCAGCGCCCGGACCACGTCCGCGGCCAGGTAGTTCTCCAGCTGGAGGGTGTACCAGACGTGGGTCTTCCGGTCGGTCTCCAGCTCCTCGGAGTACTGGTCGACGAAACCGCGGGCGATGGCCTTGACCGTGCCGGGGTTCTCGCCGCTGTACACGGCGATCGGGTTGCGCCTGCGCAGCTCGCGGTCGGTGAACAGCTCCGTGCTGCGCAGCTTGCCGACCGATCCCTCCGGGACGACCACGACGACGTTGAGCTGGTCGGCGGCGACGAGGCCGCAGTCGATGGCTCGCAGGACCGCGTCGCGCATGGCGCTGGCCTTGTTGGCCGACGACGGCGTGACGATGGTGACGCGCTGCCCGGTGTCCTGGATGAAGCGGACGGCCCGGGCCACGATGATCAGCGAAGCGAAGGTCTTCGTGGTCATCGTCGCGGGGTTCTTCGTCAGGTCCAGCAGGGCCAGACGCTTGCCCCGGTAGGACCCCATGGGCGAGTGCGCCAGGCCGGACACCGAGAGGTAGGCGGTCATCTGCGGGGTGAGTTCGGGGAGTTCGACGCCCGGTGTGAACTCGGCCGCGGCCGGGGCGGCCGGGCCGGCCGCGGCGTTCGCGTTGCCCAGCAGGTCCCGCAGAGCCGCCCGGACTTCTTCGTAATAGTGAACGAGAGCGTTTTCGAGAAGCATGTCTCTTTCCCATCTGAATCTGCGGTTCTGTGGGGTTCGGTGAGGGCCGGGCCCCGGGCCGGGCCCTGAACGTAGCCCCGCCCCCAGGGCCCCAGGAGGAGGTTGGCAAGAAATTGCCAACAGGGCCGGACGGGGCCGGATCGTCCGTAGCGTTCCTCCCGCACCCCTGCGATCAGGAGCAGACATGACTTCCTCCCCGCCCCCGCCCGAACAGGCGTACGCGGACCGCGGCCTCGCGCCCGAGCAGGCGTACGTGGACCTCTTGCACGCCCGGGTCGACGGCCTGCGCGCGGAGCTGGCCGGGGAGCTGGCCGGGGAGCTGCGCGAACGGGCGGGGACGGCGCAGGGGCGGCTGGAGCGCGGTGCGGCCGTGGACCGGCTGGGCCGGCAGCTCGCTTCGCTCGACGCCGCCGAGAACGGGCTGTGCTTCGGGCGCCTCGACCTCGCGGACGGCGGCCGCCTCTACCTCGGCCGGATCGGCGTGCGCGGCGTGCGGCCCGAGGACGATCCGCTGATGCTCGACTGGCGCGCACCGGCGGCCCGCCCCTTCTACACGGCCACCGCCGTCGCACCGCAGGGCGTGACGCTGCGGCGGTACCTGCACACCCGGGGCCGGACGGTGCTCCGGGTGGACGACGAATGGCTCGCCGGCGACCGGGCCGCGCCCGGGGACGTCCGGCTGTCCGGCGAGGCGGCGCTGCTCGCGGAGCTGCGGGCGGACCGGACCGGCCGCATGCGGGACGCCGTCGCCACCCTGCAGGCGGAACAGGACCGGATCATCCGCGCCCCGCACGCCGGGGTACTGGTGGTGCAGGGCGGCCCTGGCACCGGCAAGACGGTCGTGGCCCTGCACAGGGCGGCGTACCTGCTCTACTCCGACCGCCGCCTGAAGGACCGGGGTGTGCTGGTACTCGGCCCGAACCCGGTGTTCCTCGGCTACATCGGCCAGGTGCTGCCCGGCATGGGCGAGACGAGCGTGCTGCTCTCCTCGCTCGGGGAGCTCTTCCCCGGGGTGTGCGCCCGGCGCGAGGACCCCGGGGCGGTGGCGGAGGTCAAGGGGCGGGCGGTGATGGCCGACGTACTGGCGGCCGCGGTGCGTGCGCGCCAGGCCGTGACGGACGGCCCGGTGGACGTGGTGATCGGCGGCGAGGCGCTCCGGCTGGAGCCCGCGACGCTGGCCGCCGCGGTGGCCCGGGCGCGGGCGACCGGGCTCCCGCACAACCGGGCCCGCCCGGTCTTCTGCCGGGCCGTCGTCGAGGAGCTGGCCCGGCGCCTGGCCCGGGTGATCGCCGACATCGAGGCGCGGTTCGAGGAGGAGCTGGCCCCCGACGTCGATTTCGCGGAGGTGGACCGGGCGGCCGCCGGGGACGTCATCAGCGTGTTCGGCGAGGGCGCGCCACAACTGGACATGGCGGGGGCGGCCCGCCTGGAACTCGCGGAACGCGTGGAGTTCTGGCTCGACGCGCTGCCCCGCGACCCCGTGGTGCGCCGGCTGCTGGCCTCGCTGTGGCCGGAGCTCAGCCCGCAACGGCTCCTGGGCGACCTGTACGCCGACCCGGAGCGGCTGGCCGCAGCCGCGCGCGGGCTGCTCACCGAGGCGGAGCGCGCCCTGCTGACTCCGTCCGGCCCGGACGCGGACTGGTCGCTGTCCGACGTTCCCCTGCTCGACGAGGCCTCGGAGCTGCTCGGCGCCCCGGCCGACAGCGGCCCCGACCCGGAGTCGGCCGAACGCGCCATGGAACTCGCCTACGCCCAGGGCGTGCTGGACGTCGCCCGGGGCTCGCGTGCGGGGGAGGACGCGGACGGAGCGCAACGCCTGGGCGCGGCCGACCTGCTGGACGCCGAGCGGCTCGCCGACCGCCACCGGGAGACGGACCGGCGCACGACCGCGGAGCGCGCGGCGGCGGACCGGGCCTGGGTGTTCGGCCACGTGATCGTCGACGAGGCGCAGGAGCTGTCGCCGATGGTGTGGCGGCTGCTGGTACGGCGCTGCCCCACCCGCTCGTTCACGGTGGTCGGCGACTCGGCCCAGACGAGCGAGGCGGCGGGCTCGGCCTCCTGGTCCGAGGCGCTGGAGCCGTTCTTCGGGACCCGCTGGCGGCTGGAGCAGCTCACGATCAACTACCGGACGCCGGCGGAGATCATGACGGTCGCGGACCGGGTGCTCGCCGCGATCGACCCCGCCCTGGAGCCCGCGACGGCGGTGCGCGCCGCAGGCGTCGAGCCGGCACGGGAACGGGTGCCCCGCAGCCGCCTGGCGGCCCGGCTGGCCGCCGTGGTGGCCGGGGAGGCGCAGCGGCCCGGGGGCGGCAGGATCGCGGTCCTCGCCCCGGGGAAGGACGTGGAGCGGCTGGCCGGGGCCGTCCGGGCCGAGGTCCCGGACGTCTCGTGGGGGCCGGACCCCGACCTGGAGCGCCGGGTCGTCGTGCTGACCGTCCGCCAGGCGAAGGGGCTGGAGTTCGACACGGTGGTCCTGGTCGATCCGCAGGCCGTGCTCGACGGCTCGGCCCGGGGTCTGGGCGACCTCTACGTGGCGCTGACACGGGCGGCCCGGCACCTGCTGATCCTCCACCCGGGGCGGATACCCGCCGTTCTGGACGGGGTGAAGGAGAGCCGTGGCAATTGAGGGAATGGAGAGAATGCCCGCAATGCCGGGGCAGTTGACGCAGGATCGGCGATCTGCCTATAAACCCGTATGACTTCAAGCGCACAGCAAGGCACCGATATAGACTCATCCGCCCCATCGTCGAAAACTCCGCTTCGCGCGATGCGAGGATTCCGCAATTTCTGGCTTTCCAGAACTGTTTCCGGACTCGGTTCGGCCATCACCACGGTGGCATTGCCGGTGCTGGTGTACCAGGAGTCGAAATCCCCCCTGCTGGTGTCCTTGGTGGCCGCCGCGGGGACCCTGCCCTACCTGGTGTTCGGGCTCGTCGCGGGCGCCGTCGCCGACCGGATGGACCGGCGCCGCCTCATGGTCGTGACGGACTGGCTGAACGCGCTCTGCCTGGCGAGCGTCCCGCTGGCCTGGGCCCTGGACGCCCTGACCGTCGCGCAGGTGATCGCGGTGGCCCTGGTGTCGTCCAGCCTCGCGCTGTTCTTCGACGCGGGGGTCTACGGGTTCGTGCCCTCGGTCGTGGGGAAGGAGAACCTCTCCCGGGCCAACAGCGCCCTCTACGGCGCCGAGACGGCCGTGCGGATCGCGGGAAGCGCGGTGGCCGGCGCGCTGATCGCCTTCGTCGAGCCGGTCGGCACCCTGGCCGTGGACGCACTGACCTTCGCCGCTTCGGCCTTGCTGATCAGGGCCGTCGCCGACCGGTCCGCGGCCCGCGCCACGCCCCCGGCCGCCCGTCCGGGCTTCCGGGAATCCATCACCGAAGGCATGGCGTTCCTCTGGAACCATCCGACCCTGCGCCTCATGACGGTCGTCGGAACCCTGCAGTCGTTCTCGGGCGGCGCGATCGTCGGACAGCTCGTCGTCTTCGCCGACCGGGGTCTCGGAATTCACGGTACGGATCCCCGGATCGGGTTTCTTTACACGGCGTGGAGTGCCGGTGGAATCGGTGGAGCGCTGATTCTTCCGCGACTCCTGCGCCACTTCGACGCCTTTCGGATCCTGCTCGGGACGCTTCCGGCCGGAGCGGCTCTGGGACTGGTGGTCGTACTCGTTTCCGACTGGCGGATCGTGCTGGTGGCACTGGCCGTCTGGGGCTGCGCCTATCTCGTCGTGCTCGTCAATACGATGACGTATTCCCAGGAGGTCACCCCCGCCGGACTCCAGGGCCGGGTCAACACCACCCGGCGCATGCTCTCCTCCGGCCTCGGGGTTCCCCTGGGGGCGCTGGTGGCCAGCTCGGTGACCGTGCGGTTCGGCATCCAGGCCGGCATGTCCACGGCCGTGCTCGCCATCGGATCGGCCGCGGTGATCGTCTGGGCCGTCGCGCTCAAGCGGACGATCCGTCCGGTGTCCCTGTGAGGGGCTAGGCCGACACGATCCGAAAGAGACGGCCTCGGTGTGTTGCCGATCAGGCCGGGCTCGGCCGTCGGGCTCAGCGATGCCGGGCCTCATGCGCGATCAGCAGCGGCTTCAGCGACGGTTGTGTCCGCAAGCGCGACACGACCGTCAGGCCCGGCCTGGTCAGCGCCCTCAGCACCAGGGGGGCGACGGCCGCCCCCCAGGCGAACCCGGCGACGACGTCGTGGACGTAGTGCACTCCGAGGAAACTGCGGGAGAGCGCCGTCAGGACGGCCACGGGCAGGGCGAACCAGAAGGCCGTGCGCCACACCAGGAGCAGGGTGAAGGCCGCACCTGCCGCGATGGCGGAGTGGTTGCTCGGGAAGGACCAGTCCCCCGGTTCCGGGCATTCGGCGATCGGCGAGGTCCCGCGGACCGCCCGGCAGGGGCGTTCCTCCTTGATCCAGCTCTTCAGGACCTCACTCAGGAAGTACGCCGCACCGGTGGCGACGGGTGCGAGCAGCGCGAGCGTCATCACGCGGTCGGAACCCCGCCGGGCGCGCCACCAGGCCCCGAGGAACAGGACCGGCAGGACGAGGATGCCGCCCTCGGTCCCGAACTCCGCCAGGTGCTGGAACCACGACGGAGTACCGGCGGCGAACTCGGTGATGTCCTTGTAGAGATCACCACCGAGATCGGATCCGCCATCGGCGGTCACGCGTGGTGCGGTAGTCACGATCGGGCCTCCCCAGCCTTCGCGGTGTTGTTCATGAACACCAAATTACGAAGCGGCGAGCTTTCGGACATTGCACGAAGGGCAGGGCGCAACCCAACTTTCGTCCAGTACCACCACCACGACGGATCCCCCGATGTGCCGGCCGATCCCGCTCATGGCCCGCTCATGGACGGCTCATGGCCCGCTCATTCGAGGACATCAGGGCCGGCTTCGTGCGCGACGACCGCGGCGGCGGCCCGGTTCTCCACTCCCAGGCGGGCCAGGATCGAGCTGACATGCGCCTTGACCGTCCCTTCCGCCACCTGGAGGCGCCGGCCGATCAGCGCGTTCGACTGCCCGTCCTTCACCAGGCCGAGCACCTCCCGCTCACGGGTGGTGAGGGCGGACACCTTCTCCCGGGCGGCGGACCGGCGGGCGGCCAGCGTGCCGGAACCGCTGGAGGCGAGGTGGGCGACCACCCTGGCCGCAACTGCGGGCGGCAGGTACGCGGCGCCGCCGGCCACGGCCCGTACGCCCACGATCAGTTCCTCGGGCTCTCCGGACTTGATCAGGAAGCCGGCGACTCCGCCTCCGAGGGCCCGCAGGATGTAGTCGTCCTCCCCGAACGTCGTCAGCATGACCACGCCGGTGTCCGGCACGGTACGGCGGATCTCGGCGGCCGCCTGGAGTCCGTCGACCTCGGGCATCCGGATGTCGAGGACCGCCACGTCGGGGCGGTGCCGCTGGACGAGTTCGACGGCGTCGCGTCCATTGGCCGCCTCGGCGATCACGTCGAGCTCGGGATCGGTGGCGAGCACGGCCCTCACACCTGCGCGGATCATCGCCTCGTCGTCCGCGATGAGCACCCGGATCACCGGGCGCTCACGGGGTGAGCGCGTCCAGGGACGCGATCCTGCCGCCCTTGAAACAGATCCGGTACGCGTCCCCCGACCGGTCGTCGAACCGGTCGGCCGTCATGGCGTAGTACTCGCACGTCACTCCCTCACCTTTGGGTTCGGGCGCCCCGGGCCGGTCCGTCGTCTGACGGTCCGGAAGCACCCGCTCGATGTCGAAACGGTCCTGTCCCACACGCAGCCGGGCATAGTCGCCCGGGTCGAGTACCGACCATGAGGCCGTCATCATGTTCCAGCCCGTCAAAATGACACTGATCACGCCGCCGGTGATCAGCGGGACCATCCCCGCGGCGACCAGCGTGCGGCTGACCCGCCGGCGGGCACGCCGATGCTCGTGTGTCAGGTCGGTCGGGCTCTGGAGGGCCTGGGTGGCGGATTGCGGCGGCCGGGGAACGTGCGGCAGGCGGGCGGAAATGACGAAGCCACGGCCGCGAGCGCCGTACTCGAAGCGGCCGCCGACCAGGCGCACCCTTTCGTCCAGGCCCACCAGGCCCCGTCGGCCACCCTGGCCGGGCCGCGCGGGCGCGGAGGAGGGTGGCGGGCCGTTCTCCACCACGACCGTGGTCTCCGTGGCGGCGTGGGAGAGCGTGACGGTCGCGTCCGCGTGCGGCGCGTGCTTGACCGCGTTGGTCAGCCCCTCCTGAACCACGCGGTACGCGGCCCGTTCGACGGCCTTGTGCAGGCCCTCCACCTCGCCCTCGACTCGGAGTTCCACCGTCAGACCGGCTGCCCGCGCCTCCTCGACCAGCCGTTTGATGCTGGTGTCCGACGGCCGTGCGGGTGCTTCGCTGAGCACCCCGATGACGTCGCCGAGCCGCTCCACTGCGGAGGCGGCCTTCGCCCTGATGTCATGGGCGGCCTGGCGGTTCTGTTCCGACAGGCCCGGGGCCAGCTTGAGCGCGCCCGCCGAGAGGGCGATCAGGCTGAGGTCGTGGCCGAGGGAGTCGTGCATGTCCTGGGCGATGCGCGCCCGCTCACGCAGCCGGGCCTGTTCGGCCACCAGCCGTTGCTCCCGTTCGAGGTGCTCCGCCCGCTCCCAGCCGGCCCGCACGAGTTCCTGGTACTGCGACCAGAACCGGCCTGCGAACCAGGGAAGCATCACCGCTCCGACGACCACGGCCGCGAGCCGGCTGCCGGAGGAAAGCCAACTGGGCATCACGAACGCCGCGGTGACATCCACCGCGAGCACGGCGACGAGGCCCAGGGCGGTTCTGCGCAGGGGGCCGGGCCTGCGCCCCGCCATGAATGCCGCGATTGCCGTCGGCAGGGCCAGCCACGCGCTGAGCAGACTCAGACAGGCCATGGCCGAGGCCGCCGCCGAGAGGAGGGCACCTGGGTCGGCGAACCACCGCCGGCGGGACTGCCGCCCGCGTACATCCGTCACGCCGTCGGGAGTTGTTCCGATCATCCGGCCGACAGTACCGAGTCCGCACTGCCTGCCGGATCCGTCGAAAGCTTACTTCGATCCCCGGTGAGGGTCCGTCTTGGTTCTCCGGCCCTACCAGGGGATGGGGCCGGTCTCGGTCAGGAAGGCGGCCGTCGGGGCGGGGCCGTCCGCCGTGGCCAGGGTGACCGCCACGGCTGCGCCTTCCTCCGCGGTGCGGATGCCGGAGTGGCGGTTGAGGTCGGTCGCGCAGTAGCCGGGGCTCACCGCGTTGACCAGGATGCCTTCCGCGCGCAGTTCGTTGGCGTAGAGCACGGTGATCGCGTTCAGCGCGCTCTTCGAGGTGCAGTAAGGGAGGAGGAGGGAGGTGTAGGCGGACCACGGGCCGGCCGGGTCGGCCATGTGGGTGAGGGAACCCAGTTCGCTGGACATGTTGACGATGCGTGCGGCGGCGGAGCGGCGCAGCAGGGGGAGCATCGCGTGAGTCACCGCGATGACGCCGAACACGTTGGTCTCGTAGACCTGCCGGACGGTGGCGGCCCGGGTCTCACTCGGCTTTTGCTGTCCGGGGGCGATCGCGGCGTTGTTGACGAGGATGTCGAGGCGGCCGAAGGCGGCATCGATGTGCTGGGCGGCGGCCTGGACCGAGGCCTCGTCGGTGACGTCCAGCGGAACGAACCGTACGTCGGCGCCGCCCGCGCGGAGTTCCTCGGCCGCCGCCTCGCCGCGCTCGGTGTCGCGGGCGCCGATGAGCACGGTGATGCCGCGGGCCGCGAGCCTGCGCGCCGTTTCCTTGCCGATGCCCTTGTTCGCCCCGGTGATGAGAGCGGTCTTCTGCGAAGTCGTCATGACACCCAGGTTCTCCTCACCCACGGGGTGCGGGGAAAGACCGGAAGGCTCTGGATCTATAGTCCACGGATATGAGTGAGCTGGAGGTGCGGGAGCTGAGGTACTTCATCGCGGTCGCCGAGGAACTGAACTTCAGCCGGGCCGCCGGGCGCCTGGGAATGGCGCAGCCCCCGCTGTCGAAGGCGATCGCTCAGATGGAGTCCCGGCTCGGGGTACGCCTGCTGGAGCGCACCACCCGGCAGGTGCGGCTCACCGACGCCGGCCGGGTGCTGCTCGACCAGGCCCGGATCGCGGTCGACGCGGTGCACGCGGCGGGGCGGCGAGCACGCCGGGCCGGCCAGCCGGCGCCGCAGCTCGTCGTGGCGGTCAAACCGGGAGGCGACGCCGGGCTGTTGAGGGAGGTCCTCGCCGCCTACCGGGGAACGGGTCCGCATCTGCCGCCGCCCGAAGTCGTCGTCGGCGGCAGCGGAGAGCCGATCGCCATGCTGCGGGACGGCCGTGCCGACGTGGCGCTGCTGCGCAGCCCGTTCGACGCTCGTGGGCTGGATTCCCAGACGCTCGTGATCGAGCCGCGGCTGGCCGTCCTCCCCGCCGCGCACCGCCTGGCCGGACGCCGGCGGCTGCGGCTGAGCGACCTCAGGGGCGAGCCGATCCCCCGCTGGAAGGGGGCCTCCCCCTCCCACACCGCGTACTACACCGGATGCGACGGAGCGGGCGCGGGCGACGGCCGCACGGACGTGGCGCCGGCCGACGCTCCCGAGGGGCCGCTCGTGGCCGGCGTCGAGCAGCTCCTGGAGGTGGTCGCGCTGGGGCAGGCGGTGGCGTTCCTGTCGCGCTCCACCACCGAGCGCCACCGGCGCCCGGACATCGCCTACCGGCCGGTCACCGGCCTCAGTCCGAGTGCGGTCATGGTCGCCTGGCCGGAGACCTCGCGATCCCCGGCCGTCGCCGCCTTCGTCCAGGCCGCCCACGACGTCGCCGCCCACCACCCCGACCACATGACCGCACTGGCCTGACCGGCGCGGCGCGCACTCAACCGACGGGGCCGCGCCCACCGTTGGACGGTCACGCCCGCACGCCCGCACGCCCGCACGCCCGCACGCCCGCACGCCCGCACGCCCGCACGCCCGCACGCCCGCACGCCCGCACGCCTGCACGCCGGCCCTCCGGACCGAGGACGGCCCGGACCGCGATCCGTCGTGACGGTTCAGCGGGAGGATGCCCGGCCGTCGTCGACGCGTTGCGTTCTCCGAGAGGCGCTGATCGCCGAACTGGCTGATCCGTCAAGGGCACTTGGTGGATCGACAGAATACCGGCGGGTAGTGCACAAGATCGTTTCGGGGCAGATGAAGATCAGTTAGCCTCATATTTCCACTCCTGATGTGCGCATGACATGCGCACCGGCGGGGCCGTGATGTGGCGCCGCATCCGGACACCCCTCGCCGTCATCCGCCGCCATCGCGGCTCGGATCGAAATCGAGAATCACTCATGGCTCAACGCATTTCGGCGATGCTGCTTGCCGCGGCTTCGCTGGCCAGTGGGGCTGTCCTCATGGCCGCGCCCGCTCAGGCGGCCTCCTGCACCCCCGACAACGCCTGCCTCTACTCGGACTCCGACTTCGGCGGATACAAGCGGGACGACTACAGCTCCCGGTCCAAGTGGGAGGACATCTACTACGCCGGCACGCCCAACATCCCGCTCTACTGGGACGACAACTACCTCTTCAACGTCAGCTCCATCGACAACTGGGACACGGACACCAGGATCTCGGTGTACTACAACTCCCAGTGGCTGGGCCCCTGCTTCAAGATCGCGGCGTACGGCTACGTGTCCAACATGGCCTACATCACCCTCAGCAGCGGCAAGCAGGCCAACGACGTGATGAACGGTCACCTCTTCGGCAACAACTGCTCCGGAACCGTCTACAACTTCTGATCGCCGCCGCCGAACTGGGCTATTCGCCAACAGGACTTGGCGGATCAGCAGAACACCGGCGAGTAGCTTTCAAGATCGTTTCCGCGTCTCTCAAGATCGGCTAGCCTTCGATTTCCACCTCTGATGTGCGCATGACATGCGCACCGGCGGGGGTGTGATGTGGCGCCGCATCCCGTTCATCCCTCGCCGTTCACCGGCCGTAATTCCGGCATGGATCAAGAACAAGGAACATTCATGATTCGACGCACTTGGGCAATGCTGCTCGCCGCGGCATCCCTGTTCACCGGGGCGGTCGTCATGGCCGCGCCCGCGCAGGCCGCCTCCTGTACCCCCGACAACGCGTGTCTCTACTCGGACTCCGACTTCGGCGGATACAAGCGGGACGACTACAGCTCCCGTACCAACTGGGCGAACATCTACTACCCCGGCACCCCCAACATCCCGCTCTACGCCGGTGACAACTACATCCTCAACGTCAGCTCCATGGACAACTGGGACACCGACACCCGGATCTCGGTGTACTACAACTCCGCGCACTGGGGTCCGTGCTTCAAGATCGCGGCCTACGGATACGTCTCGAACCTGGCCTACATCACCCTCAGCAACGGCAAGCAGGCCAACGACGTGATGAACTCGCACCTCTTCGGCGACAACTGCTCGGGAACTGTGTACAACTTCTGATTCGCCGGCTCATGACGGCGGTGGGGCGGAGGCCAATTCCGCCCCACCGCGCACATCCACTCTATCCAGGGGTTCCTTTGCGTTACACGCGTCTCGTCATCGCCGCCGGCGTCGGCACGCTGCTGCTCACCGGCTGTGCGGAGGGCGGCCGGGCCGGCGCGGGCACCGGCGCCGCCGGCGGGGGCGGTTCCGCGGCCCGGGAGGTTGTCACGGAGGCCGACATCGCCCTTCCGGTGTCCGCCTATTTCTTCACCCCCGAGCAGCAGGCGCTGGTCGACACCGCGCACTCCACCCTGGCTTCCGACTGCATGAAGCGGTTCGGGTTCGACTGGCCGGTCACGAAGGCCGAGCCGGTCAAGGTCGTGAGCCGTCGGTACGGCGTGGTCAGCGAGAAGGTCGCCGCCGAGCACGGCTACCACATGATCCCGCTGGCAGGCGGCGACCAGCACGCCGCGGGCGCGGCCTCGGGCGCGGCCAAGCTCCCGCCCGAGGCGTACATGGTCTACGGCGCCAAGGGCGGCAAGGCCGGTACGGCCGGCAACTACCAGGGCAAGGACGTTCCCGAGGGCGGCTGCGTGGGCGAGGCCGGCCGCAAGCTGGGGCTCGACAAGGTGCAGAACCCCCAGAAGGGCAAGATCGGCCTGCTCAGCATCGACTTCTCCTCCTTCGCGCAGGCCCAGAAGATGCCGGAATTCACCAAGGCGCAGAACGAATGGGCGTCCTGCATGAGGAAGGCCGGATACCGGCACACCACTTTCCTCCAGCCCGCCGAAAAGTACGCGCCCCAGGGGAATTCCGCGACGCCGCAGGAGAAGGCCGTGGCCAAGGCGGATGTGAACTGCAAGCAGGAGACGAAACTTTCCACCGTACTGCTCCGCCTCGAAACGAAGATCCAGAACGATTACATCGAGCAGAACGCCGCCGGTTTCGCCGAGATCAAGAAGGATCAGGGCGCGGTCATCAAGTCGGCCAACGAGGCATTGGCGAACTGAATGCAGAACGACGAACAGCCCCCCGCGGACGCGGCCGGGGAGGCCCTCGCCCACGGGGGTGACGGCGTACGGATCAGGCGCCGCTGGCTCACCCTGATCGCGGTGGGCGCGGTCGCGCTCACCGGGGCGGGTTTCGGGACCTCCCTGCTGATCAAGTCACCCGCCCAGGCGGCGGCGGACTCCCGGCCCCCCGCACCGTCCGTGATCACGGCGCCGGTCGAGTACCGGGCACTGGCGTCCTCGGTGATCCTCCGCGGCACCGTGGTCGCTGGCCAGAGCGTCGAGATCACCCCCGGCGGCGCGTCCGACGGAGGCAGCCCCACGGTCTCCAAGCTGCCGCTGAAGGCAGGCGACCAGGTGCAGGCGGGCCGGCTCCTGGTCGAGATCTCCGGCCGTCCCGTGATCGCCCTGCAGGGCACCGTTCCGCTCTACCGCGACCTCAAGCCCGGGGCCCAGGGCAGTGACGTGGCCCAGCTCCAGGACGCGCTGCAGCGGCTCGGCCACTCCACCTCCCCCGACAACCGGGGCCGTTTCGGCGAGGCCACGAAGTCGGCGGTCACCGCGCTCTACGAAGCGCTCGGATACGAACCCGTCCCGGTCGGCGGCGCCGAGGGATCGGCCACCATCACCGCGGCCGAAGCCCAGGTGACGGCGGCCGGACGGGCCCTGGACGATGCCAAGGACGCGTTGAAGACCGCCGAGAGCGGGGCCGGTTCGGGCTCCGGCTCCGGCAGCTCGGGGTCGGGTTCGGGCAAAACGGCGGGCTCCACCGCGGGGGCGGCCTCGGGAACGGCCGGGGCAGCAGCGGGCGGCGGTCGCGATCTGGAGCCCTCGCGCAAGGCGGTCAAGCGGGCCCGGGAGGACCTGGCCACCGCACAGGAGGGCCTGGTCGCCGCTCGGGCGGCCGCGGGCCCCATGGTCCCGTCCGGCGAGGTCGCGTTCCTGGAGAGCTTCCCGGCGCGGGTGCAGGATCTCCCCGTACGGCTCGGCGCGAAGGCGCAGGGAGCCGTGATGACCGTCGCCGCCGGCGCCCTGGTGGTGCACGGGTACGTACCCGACCACCAGAAGGACCTGATCAGGGCGGGCCAGAAGGCGGAGATCCTCTCCGAGGTCAACGGCGCCACCGCCACCGCCTCCGTACGCTCCATCGCCACCACCCGCACGACGCCGCGTCCCGACGGCGACGCGCAGGACGCGGAGCCGGCCGCGGGACAGGCCGATGCGGACGGCTATCTGATGACTCTGGCGCCGGGCCGGCCGCTGGAGGCCGAATGGACCGGGCAGAACGTCCGCCTGACCGTCCTGGCCGCCACCACCGGCGGCAAGGTCCTGGTCGTGCCGGTCACGGCTGTGTCGGCCGGCGCCGACGGCTCCACCGCCGTCACGGTGCTGGAGGGCGACGGCAGGCAGCGCCGGGTCCGGGTGAAGCCCGGCACCAGCGGCGACGGCTACGTCGAAGTCATCCCCCTGGACAGCGGGGCCCTCGGCGAGGGCGACCCCGTGGTGACCGGCGTCCGGGCCGGCGCGGGCGCGGGCTCCGGCTCCGGCTCCGGCTCCGCAGCCGCACCGGGGAGCGCCGGATGACCGTCTCCCCGGCCCCGGCCCCGGCCCCGATCCCGAGCTCGGCCCAGGCCCCGGCCGATCCGCCCGTCATCGAGTTCCGGCAGGTCGGCCTCACCTATCCGGGGCCGCCGCCCGTGGCGGCCTTCCGCCCCAGCGACCTCGTGGTCCACCGGGGCGAGTTCATCACCGTCGTCGGCCCCTCCGGATCGGGCAAGTCCACGTTCCTGAACATCACCGGGCTCCTCGACACCCCCACGACGGGCACCCTCCTCCTCGACGGCATCGACACCAGCCGGCTCAAGGACACCGAGCGCACCACGCTGCGCGGCCGCCACATCGGGTTCGTCTTCCAGGCCTTCCACCTGCTGCCGCACCGCAGCGCCCGCGAGAACGTCGAACTCGCCATGGTCTACGGCGGCGCACCGCGCCGCGAGCGCCCCGAGCGGGCCCGCGAGGCGCTGGCCCGGGTCGGCCTCGGCCACCGGACCGAGGCACTGCCCACCCGGATGTCCGGCGGCGAACGCCAGCGGGTGGCCATCGCGCGGGCCCTGGTCGCCCGGCCCTCGCTGCTCCTGTGCGACGAGCCGACGGGAAACCTCGACACCGGCAACGCCGAGGCGGTGCTCCAGCTGCTGGAAGCACTCAACGCCGAGGGCATCACCATCGTCCTCATCACGCACGACCTGGCCGTGGCCGCCCGCGGCCGTCGGACGGTCACCATCCGGGACGGCATCCTGAGCGAGAGCGAGCAGGCACGCGCATGCTGAGCCGGAACCGAAAGACACGGCGCTCCGTGCCCGTGCCCGGGTCCTCCGTGCCCGTGCCCGTATCCCGCGTCGGGCGCTCCGCCTTCGTACCGCGGGACCTGCTGGCCGAAGCGCTGGCCGGGATGCTGCAGCGCCCCGCCCGTTCCGCGCTGACCATGCTCGGCACCGTCCTGGGCGTCGGTGCCTTCGTCGCCGTACTCGGCCTCACCGCCACCGCCTCCTCGCAGATCGACTCCCGCTTCAACGTCCTGTCCGCGACCGAGGTGTCGGTCGAGGACGTCTCCCGGGAGCAGGACGAGTTCGCCGACGCGGCGTTCCCGGACGACGCCTCGGACCGCGTCGAGCGGCTCAACGGGGTGCGGCACGCCGGCGTGCTGTGGACGGTGCAGCCCCGGCACGGCGGCGGCGAACTCGCCGTGACCGCCGCCCCGGTCGGCGACACCGGAGGGGAGGCCCTCAGCGTGGTGGCCGCCGCCCCCGGTGCGCTGCGCGCGGCCGAGCCCCGGCTCTCCCAGGGCAAGCTGTACGACGGCTTCCACGCCGGCACCCGCCAGCGCGTCACCGTGATCAGCTCGGGCATCGCCGCACGGCTGGGGATCACCACGCTGGAGACCAAACCGGCGATCTTCATCGGCGGGCAGCCGTTCACCGTCACCGGCATCGTCGAGGACGTCCGGCGCCAGCCGGACATGCTGCTCTCCGTACTCGTACCGCAGACGACCGCGGTCGAACTCTGGGGGCGGCCCGCCCAGGGCGCCAGGATGCTCGTCGCGACCGATCTGGGCGCCGCCCGGCAGGTGGCCGGGGAAGCCCCTACGGCGCTGCGCCCCGACCACCCGGAGTACTTCAAGGCGGTTCCGCCGCCCGACCCGAAGAGCCTGCGCTCCTCGGTGACCTCCGACCTCGAACAGCTGTTTCTCCTGCTCGCCGGGGTCTGCCTGGTCATAGGAGCGGTCGGGATCGCCAACACCACTCTGGTGGCGGTGCTGGAGCGGACCGGGGAGATCGGCCTGCGCCGTGCCCTCGGCGCGCAGAGGCGGCACGTCACCGCCCAGTTCCTCGCCGAGTCGGGCACGCTGGGCGCGTTCGGCGGACTCATCGGTACGGCCATGGGCACGGTGGCCGTCCTGGTGGTGGCGCTGGTCAGGGACTGGACCCCGGTCATGCACCCGGTGACCCTGGCCACCGCCCCGCTCATCGGTCTGGCGACCGGAGTCGTGGCCGGGATCTATCCCGCCCGGCGCGCGTCCCGCGTACAACCCGCCGAAGCCCTGCGCGGCTGACCCGCCCCGCCCTTGGGGGCCTCGCGCGGCGAGGAGCCGGGTCCGCCGTGACCTGCGCAGATGCCGTTCGCCGGGGCGTGCCGCGCGATTCCGGCGGGCCGGGCGCGAGGAGGTAATGTCGTCCGGTCACGGACGGCGAACGGGTCGTCCGTCCAATCCAGGGGAGCCGACATGACCGATCTGAACTCGCTGCGGGCGAGCCTTGCGTCGGGTGGGCACGAGTTCGCCGACACCTTGGCCTTCGTCGCGGCGCAGTACGCGTACCAGCCGCAGGCGTTCCGCAACGGGGAGCTGGAGAACGCCGCGGGCGAGAACGAGGGGTCCTGCAAGACCCTGGGGCTGGCCCTGCTGGAAGGGCTGAGCGACCAGGAGGCGCTGCTGGCCTTCGGTGAGCACTACCGCAGCGTGCTGGCGACGCCGGACGGCACGGATCACAGCAACATCCGCAACCTCATGGCCCACGGGCTGGCGGGGGTGGAGTTCGCCGGGCAGCCGTTGGTCCGCAAGAGCTGAACCGAACCGTGCGATGGCCCGCTCGGCTCCGGCCCGGGACGCGGCGCGGATCTCGTAGGAGCCCGGCATCTCGTCCGGCAGGCGGTGACCGCGGCGGGGACAGGGGAAGGGGCGCCCGCCCGCCCGCCGGTCCGCCCGCCCGCCGGTCCGCCCACCCGCCGGTCCGCCCACCCGCCGGTCCGCAAGGCGTCCATTCGGGGCCGGGATTGCGCCGCGGTGGGTTCCGCTTCGCCGTCCGGCGGCCCCCGGCTCGGCCTCGCGGATTTCGCCCTCCGGTAATGGAACTTTGAATTGCGAAAGCGTCCCGGAACTCCGGTGCGCGGCCGGTTATCCCCACGCGATTCCGTGGTCTAGGACAGGTGGTCCAGGAGCCACGAAGCCTGCGCGGTGGGGATCAGCAGACCTCCCGGGTCCGCGGGCGCGGTGCTGCTGTCGTCGAAGTCCTCCTCGTCCGGACCGCCGGCGGCGTCAGCGGCGTCGGCGAGGTCGCCGACGGCCAGCTTCAGCCGCTTCGGCAGCCGCGGCCCGCCGCCCCGTGCGGCCAGCTCGGCGTTCTCCTGCGTGGAGGGCGCCGATCCGTTGAAGGAGAAGTAGCTCCCGGCCCGGTGGTCCTCCTGCCGGTACTCCATCGCGGCCAGGGCGTAGCGGACCGCCAGGGCTCCCCGGCCGATGCCGCCCACGGCCAGCGGGGCGTCGCCGGTCCGCTCGGCCGCCGCCCGCCGCAGGGCGTCCGCGACCGTGTCCGCCAGGTCGGCCAGGGGGGCGGAACCGTCGTTGAAGCCGATGAGGATCAGGTCGTGGCCGCGGGCGCGCACCGCATCGGCGAACGCGTCGGTGCCGGAGCACAGGCGGGCCTGGAGCGCGTCCAGGTCCGTCTCCCCCGGCCCCGCCTTGCTGGCCAGAAGGAGCGGCCTGACGAGGCCTTCGCCGCCCGCGGGGAGGATCCGCGCGGTGCCGGCGTCGAGCTTCCACTCCTGGTCCGATGCCATGTGTCCTCCGGGGGACGGGGGGTGGCGACGGGGTCGCCGCGTCGGTGTACGAGCCAAGGGAAGCGGCAGCGCCGTGGCACGCGAAAGAGCGAAATCACGCCGCCGGGCCGATAGTCGATCATCACCCCACGCCTCAGCAGCACCTGTTGGAGCGTCAGGGACGGACGGACATACGGACCGTGGGCGGGCCGGCCGTGCGGTGGACAGTTGTGAGAGATCGCCGCATCTCACGTGAAGAACTGCTTAACGCAACGGTGCCGGGAGGGCAGGGCCGACGACCGATGCGGGACACCGAAAGGGCATGTCAACCCACAACCGCGCCAGTCCGGTTGAGGGATCGGGGGCCAAAGCGGGCGTCCTGGGAGCCGATGATCCGGTGATAGCATCCCCGGCATCTGTGATCTTGATTGATATAGACGCAGATGCTGATTTGGATCGGCGGCATGCTCTCCGCGCAACAGCAGGTGAACCGTGCCGATCAGCTGTGTTGCGGGGCCTCGCGAGGTGTATCTGCAGCCGTCCGCATGGCACGCGCCGGGAAAGGTTTCCATGAATCGAGACGCACTTGTGTGGTGCCTGGTTGCGGTGGCGGCGATAGCCGTCGTCGCGGTCGTGGCACTCGTCGCCCGCAACAGAGCGCTGGGGGCGAAGAAGGAGCACACCGAGGCCGAACTGAGGCACCAGCTGCTCGCGACGGACAGCCACCTGCACGCTTCGCGCGCCGAGTTGATGAGGTTCCAGGCCGAGCAGGACGCCACGCTCCGCGCGGCCAGGGAAGCCGCGGAGGAGAACACCAAGGCCGTCCTCAAGGGTGCCGCCAGCCTCCTGCAGAGCCTCGCCGCCGAGCAGACGACGCTTCTCGACGGCATCCAGCGCAAGTACGGCGGACACACCGTGCTGAGCGACCTGCTGGACGTCAACCACGCCAACGCGCAGATGGCGCGCAAGGCCCAGGGCATCGCCGTCATGTGCGGGGCGCCGCTCGGCCGCCGCAACAGGCCCGCCAGCGTCTACGACGTGGTGCGCAGCGCCCAGGGGCAGATCCGCAACTTCCACCGGGTCGCCATCATGCAGCAGACCAGTCTCGCCCTGAAGTCCTCCGCGGTCGCGCCCGTCGCCCTCGCCGTGGCGGAGCTGCTCGACAACGCGGCCAGTTTCTCGCAGCACGACGCACCGATCGAGGTGACGTTCCAGCGGGTCCAGAACAACCTGTGCATCGTCATCGACGACGCCGGTGTCAGCATGAACGACGAGGAGCGGCAGCGGGCGACCGCGCTGCTCTCCGGAGAGATCGCCCCCCGCCTGTCGCAGCTCGGGACCCAGCCCAAGTTCGGCTTCCCGGTGATCGGCCTGATCGCGCGTCAGCACGGTTTCAAGGTCGATGTCACCGGAGTTTCCCGATACGGCGGCGTCAGGGCCGTCGTCCTCTTGCCCGAGGAGCTGTGGACCATGGAGGAGATCCCGCCCGTGCAGGAGGCTCCGGTCGGCGAGGCTCCGGTCAGCGAGTTCCGGCGCCCCGCCGAGAGCCGGCCCGCCGTGGGCGCGACCTCGCGCACCATGCACGGCCTGCCCAAGCGCGGTGCGCGCCAGGCGCCGATCGCGAGCGTCCCCGACCCCGACACCACCGCGCCGGCGCCCCGGTCCCCGGGGGAGACGGGCCGCGCTTCCGGACGCAGCCTGGGGGCCTTCCAGCGCGGCACGCTTTCCGGCCGCAACCTTGACGCCACCTCGTTCGAAGGGCCCGAAGAGGCATGACCGCAGACCTCTCGTGGATGCTCGAGGACATCGTGCACAACGTGCCCCGTGCACGGCACGCCGTCCTGCTGTCCGCCGACGGCCTTCCTCGCGGCGCGACCGAAGGCCTGGCCGAGAAGGACGTGCGCACGATCTCGGCGGCCATGGCCGGGATGCAGTCGCTCAGCCGGGCCACGGCCCACTTCGCCGGGACGCAGGAGGACCGGCGGTGGAACCAGACGATCATCGAGTTCGCGCACGGCTGGAGCTTCCTGATCGGGGCGGGGCAGGGTTCCTACCTGGCCGCCGCGGCCGCGCCCGATGTGGACATGCAGCAGATCTCCTTCCGCATGCACCGCCTCGTCGCCCGGCTCGGCAACAACCTCACCTCGCCTCCGCGGGTGGGCACCGAGGACGCCGGAGGTCCGCGCGGGGGTGTCCCCCGGCAGCAGGGTCCCGGTGACGCGGGATTCGTCCTGGGCGAGCTGGACCGGGTGATGTCGGAGGTCAAGGGTGCCCGCCACGCCGTACTGCTGGGGTCGGACGGCCTTCCCCGCGGGGCGACCAACGGGATGAGCCGCGACCTCGCGGACACGATCTCCGCGGCCATGACGGGCATCCACGCCTACAGCCGGGTCACGTCCCAGTTCGCCGGGGCCGTGGAGGACCCGCAATGGCGTCAGACGGTCATCGAGTTCGAGCACGGCTGGATCTTCCTGATGGCGGCCGGCCCCGATGCCTTCCTGGCCGCCGCCGCCGAACACGACTGCGACATCGAGCAGTTCACCACGCGTCTGCACGAGGTGGTGCCCCGTCTGACCTCTGCGGGCGCGGTCACGGCTACGGCTGCATCGGCGCCGGGGAAGGGGGCCGGCCATGTCTGAGGGGCCCGAACGGGACGAAGAGCTGGAACTGACCTCCCCCTTAGTCCCCCTCTTCGTGATCACGAACGGACGGGCGCTGCCCCCGGACCACGAGTACGAGCACACGACGCTCGTGACCGCGGCGGCCGAGCTCGGGCAGGTGGCGGCGCGCACGCTGTCCCCGGAAGCGGCGCGGGTCATGGACCTGGTCGCGAACGGCTTCCTGTCCGTGGCCGAGGTGGCGGGTCACACGCACCTGCCCCTGGGCGTCGTCCGCATCCTGCTGGCGCAGTTGGAGGAGGACGAACTCATCCTTGCGAGGACACCGATCCCGCGCGCCGAACGTGTCGACAGAGAGCTGGTCAGCGCCGTGCTCGAAGGCCTGAAGAATCGATTCGGAGCGTAACGCGTGTACCTGGATCCAGATGTCTCCCACGCGGTGAAGGTTCTCATCGTGGGGCATTTCGGGGTCGGCAAGACCACCTGCATCGGCAGTCTCTCCGAGATCGAACCCTTGCGGACCGAGGAGGAGATCACCGAAGCCAGTGTGGGTTTCGATGACCTGTCGGGCACGCCCGACAAGACGACCACCACCGTCGCCATGGACTTCGGCCGGCTCACCCTGAGCGACACCCTGGTGCTCTACCTCTTCGGAACGCCGGGCCAGGAGCGGTTCAAGGAGATGTGGGAGGAGCTCTCCCGGGGCGCTCTGGGGGCGCTGGTCCTCGTCGACCCGGAGCGGCTCCACGAGTCCTTCCCCATCCTGGACCTCGTCGAGCGCTTCGGCCTGACCTACGCCATCGCCGTGAACCACTTCGAGGGCACCACGCACTACCCGCTCGACGAGGTGCACGAGGCCCTGAACCTCGCCCCCGAGACCCCCGTCGTCGAGTGCGACGTACGGGACGAGAACTCCTCGGCGCGGGCCCTCATCACCCTCGTGAAACACCTCATGTCCCAACTCGGCTAGGAGCGCAGGAATGCAACAGCCACGTGACCCGAACGAGATACCCCCCGGCTGCCCCGCGCACGGGAACGTCCAGATGTACGGCCCCTCCTTCGGGGCCGACCCGGACAGCCACTACGCACAGCTGCGTTCCTACGGCCCCAGCGCGCCCGTGGACATCGCCCCCGACGTGCAGGTCGAGCTCGTCACGAGCTACGACGCCGCGCTGTACGTCCTGCAGAACCCCGCCTCCTTCGTCCGCGACTCGCGCCGCTGGAACGCGCTGAGCGAGGGCCGCGTCCCGGGCGACAGCCCGGCGCTGCCGATGATGGGCTACCGCCCCAACGCGCTCTTCAGCGACGGCGCCGCACACGCGCGGCTGCGGCGCGCCGTGACGGACAGCCTCGCCACCGTCAACGAGCACCAGCTCATCCGGCAGACGCAGCAGTCCGCCAACTACCTGATCAGCCAGTTCAGTACGGACATCCGCGGCCATGCCGAGCTGATGTCCGAGTACGCGCAGCCGCTGCCCCTGCTGGTCTTCAGCGAGCTCTTCGGCTGCCCGCCCGAGATCGGCGACCGGGTGATCGCCGGGATCAGCGGCATCTTCGAGGGAACCCCCGGCGCCGACGAGGTGCTCGGCGGGGCGCTCACCGAGCTGATCGCCCTCAAGCGGCGTCGGCCGACGGACGATCTGACGACCCGCCTGATGGAGCATTCGGCGGGGCTGAGCGACGAGGAGATGCTGCACCAGCTGGTCACCCTGCTCTCCGGCGGCACCGCGCCGCTGACCGCCGCCATCGGTACCAGCAGCGCCCTGTACCTGGGCGAGGACTGGCAGCTCGCCCTCCCGGTCGAGGACGCGGTCTCCCAGACCCTCTGGAACTACGCCCCCATCTCCAACTACGCCGCGCACTACCCGACTCACGACGTGGAGATCGGCGGCCGGGTGATCCGCGCGAACGACCCGATCCTCGTGTCGTTCGCCGCGGCCAACACCGACCCGAAGCTGACCGAGCACCGGGAACAGCTCAGCGCGAAGGCGCACTTGGCCTTCGGAGCGGGCCCGCACGCCTGCCCCGCCAAGGACCCGGCCTTCATGATCGCCGTGACCGCCGTCGAGACGCTGCTCAACCAGCTTCACGACGTCGAGCTGCGCGTCCCCTTCAAGTCGCTGACCTGGGCGCCGAGTCCGTGGAGCCGGTCTCTGGTCACCCTGCCGATCCGCTTCACCCCGAGGGCAGTTGCCCAGGGTGCCGGTCCGGCCGGGGCCGGCGGGACCGCCTGGACGGCGGGCTCGAACGCGGGCCAGGGCGCCCAGCAGGAGGCCTCCGCCTCGTCCTCCCACGCCGCCGCCTCCGGTGCGCGTACCGGTTCGGCAGCCCAACAGTCAACCAAGGGAGGCCTGTTCAGCCGCTTCTTGGCGTGGACCCGAGGCGAATGAGGAATCTGTGATTCAGGTAACACCCTGAGTACTCGGCGGTAGCGGATGCTTAACGATCATGCGGGTATGCATGGCGGCTGGTTCTCAGAAAGGAGCCGCCATCATGGGCGTTGCCACAACCCCGACGTACGACCGCCGGGCGTCCGCCTCCCTCTTCTCCCGTCTGCGGACGGCAAGAGGGCAGGCCGACCCCTTCCCCATCTACAACGAACTCCTCGCGCGCGGCGAGGTGGTACCCGCCCCGTGGGGCGGTTTCGCCGTGACCGGGTTCGCTGCCTGCGACCAGGTCCTGAGGAGCCGTCAGTGGCTTGAGCCCGACCGGGAGTGGCGCGAGCGCCAGGGCGCCGGAACCCGCTGGAACGCGCCCTCCTCGCGCGAGATGGGCCATACGCTCGCCGCGCTCAACCCCCCGGACCACACCAGGGTGCGCCGGGCGGCGGGCACCTTCGACCGGGGCACGGTGGAACGCATCGGCCATACGGTCGAGCGGACTTCGCAGCAGCTCCTCGACGCGTTCACGGAGCGAATACGCGCCGGCGAGGCGGACTTCAACGAACTCGTCTGCGAGGAACTGCCGGTGGCCACCATAGGCGAATGGCTGGGGCTCCCCCGGGCCGACTGGCCCAGGCTCCGGGATTTGACGCACGATCAGGTCTTCACCCAGGAACTCCTGCCGTCGGCCAGCCAGCTGGCCCTGTCCGACGCGGCCACGGCCGAACTGCGCACCTACTTCATGGACCTGGTGCGTGATCGGCGCTCCCGGCCCGGGGACGACCCCGTCACCCGGTGGATCCAGACCTGGGACGCGATCGAGCCCGACCGGGACAAGGCCGACGAGGCCGTCTACTACCTGGTGCTGTTCGTCCTCCTCGCCGCGCTGGAAACCACCGCGACCCTGCTCTCGACGATGACGCTCCGGCTCGTGGAGAGCCCCGACCGCTGGGCCAGGGTCGCCGGCAACCCGGACCTCGTGCCCGGGTTCGTGGAGGAGACCCTGCGCTACGACCCGCCGACCCACGTGATCAGCAGGATCGCCTCGCAGGACTCGGTGCTCGGAGGCTTCGAGGTCCGCCGCGACGAGATGGTCCACCTCATGATCGGAGCCGCGCACCGCGACCCGGCCAGGCACAAGGACCCGGATCTCTTCGATCCCGAACGCCCCACCGACCACCTCGCGTTCAGCGGCGGCATCCACTACTGCCTCGGTGCGCCGCTGGCCCGGATCGAAGCACAGACGCTGCTCCGGCAACTGGTCGAGCGCCTCCCCCGCCTCACCCTCGTACGCCCCCCGTCGATGGCGCCCCGCGTGGCGTTCCGGCGACTCCTGAACCTGGACGTAGCAGTCGCGTGACCGAACCGACCCCCTTCCCCGCCCCCGTCACCACCGCCGTCCCCGCAGCCGTGCACGCCCCCGCACACGTCCGGACCGCGCCCAAGGCGATACTCGTCGAACAGGACGGTCCCGTACTGCACGTCCGCCTCAACCCCTGGGGGCTGGACGACACACTGGACGCCGCGGTCCTCGACGATCTCATCGCCCTGCTCGACGACCTCCACGAGAGACCCGGCGTCCGGATCCTGACGCTGTCGTCACTGGGTACGGACTTCTGCCTGGGCGCCGACCGCGGCGAGTACCAGGAGGCCCTGGCCGCCGATCCCTCCGGAGTGGGCCTGCGGCGCATCGCCGACAAGGCGCACCGCCTGTGCCAGGCCCTGGAGAACACCCACGCGGTCACCATCGCCCGGCTGCACGGGCGGGTCGTCGGCGCGGGCCTCGCCCTCGCCGCCTTCTGCGATCTGCGGGCCGGCTCCGACACCAGCCGCTACCGCATGCCGGAGGTCGGCATCGGGCTGCCGCCCGCCTGGGGCGGGGCGATGGGCCGGCTGGTCTCCGAGGTCGGCGCCTCCAGGATCCGCGAGCTCATGCTCACCTGCGACGTCTTCGACGCCGGCACCGCGCAGCGCATCGGCCTGCTGCACCGGACCGCACCGCTGGAGCAGTTGGACAAGGTGATCGACTCCTGGACCCGGCCCCTCGTCCGGCGCTCGCCTGAGGCCCTCGTGCTGACCAAGCGGATGCTGGCCGGCTACGCGCGGGCGGACCGTACGGCGGACGTCTCCCTGCTCGACTCCCACCTGCTGGCCGCCTCGCTCCACCAGCACGCGAGGGGCTGAGCCCCGTCCGGGCCGTCCGGCCGATCCGGCCGGCCCGGCCGCCGGGCGGCGCCCGGACCCTCCGGTCTACGCCGCCCGGCGCGATCCGTACCAGTGCCCGGCGACGGCGGTGCAGAACAGTCCGGCGATCAGGGTGGTCAGGGCCAGTCCCGGGCCGGAGTTCCAGTCGACGGCGGGGGCGTGGACGGCCAGGACGACGGCCGTGGCGAGCGAGACGCCCGGCAGGGCGAGGAGGGCGGGGCGCACGCGGCTGAGGTCGTCCTCGGCGAGGGCTCCGAGGACGCCCATGCCGAGGGCGAGCGCCCAGACGCCGAGCCCCTGGGCGTCCGCGCGGTTCACCTCCCAGGGGATGAACCCGGCCCAGAAGCCGGGCAGGACGAGCAGTCCGGCACCGATGCCGAGCCAGGCGGAACCCAGTACGGCCATGGGCGGCTTGGACCAGCCGGGCAGGGGGACCTCCCTGCGCCTCAGGGGCGAGCCGGGCTGGAGGCACTGGCGGGCGACGGCGAGCACCGCGAACGCCGCGAGCAGTCCGAGGAGGGCGACCCAGCCGAGGCTGAACAGGGCGAGGACGATCGAGGCGCCCGCGGCCACCTGGAGCGTGCCGGCGTTGAGGAGGCTGACGGTGAACAGGCCCAGCAGCACCACGGCGAGGGGGATCACCAGGACCCGTACCTCTTCCCAGACCCGTGCCCGGCCGATCGCGAACAGGCCCGGTGTCACGCCGGCCATGGCCGCTCCGATCAGTCCGGGGCTGAGCGGGTCCGGTGACTTCCAGGCGCCGCCCGCGTATCCGGCCAGGCTGGCGGCGACGAGGAACGCACCCGTCGTGAGGCTGACGACGCCCACGACGACGGCCAGCATCGTCACGCCCGCCGTGAGCCGGCGCCCGTCTCCGGGTCCCTGCGGGAGCCCGCCGTCCGGTCCCGGGCGGGGTCCGTCGTCCGGTCCCCGGTCCGGCCCGGCCGGCAGGACACCCCCTAGCGGTTCGACTGCCATGCGCCCTCGACTCCCTCGACTCCGTTGCGTACAGGGACAGGTGCGGCACCGGAGCCGGCGCCGGCCGGCCCGCCGCGCCGGGCCAGTTCGCGGGCGTACACCACGCGCAGGCTCACCACGGCGGTGGCCGTGAAGGCCGCCACCCCGCAGCCGATGGCGACCCCCGCGATCAGGGCGGTGGCACGGTCGAGGCCCGCGTACCGGTCGAAGGGCACGGCGGCGGCCAGCGAGAACAGCGGTGCCAGGCACAGGGCCGTCAGGTGCAGGCGCCATTCCTCGTGCGCCCACCCGTCACCGCGCCGGCCGGCGCGCCGGTGGCGCACGGTCAGCACCGCGAACGTGGCCGCGTACGGCAGCAGGTAGCCGAGGAGCAGCCGTTCGCCCGCCGCGCCCCAGGACAGGAACGACCAGCCGATCCGGGCCAGCGCGGCGGCGCCGGCGAGGTGCGCCAGGACGAGCGCCGGGTACGGTACCCACGTCCCGGCGCCGCCGAGGGGGCCCGCGGCCGGCCCGGGCGCGGGACGCCCGCTCCGGTCGAGGGCGCGCGAGGCGAGCAGTGCGCCGAAGACGACGACGGAGCCGAGGTGCGTGGTCGCGACGCGGTTGATCTCCTCCATCGGCAGGCCGGGCAGCAGCCGGGGCAGCGCTCCCCATTCGAGGCGCAGCAGCGGCGCGGTCATCAGGTAGCCGTAGCAGAGCAGCATCCACCGCTGGTGCAGGTCCGGGAAGCGGCCCAGGGCCGCGAGGATCCCGAACGTCACGCTCAGCGTGGTGCCGACGAGGATGGTGGCGAGGGCGATCCAGAACGTCGGCCCGCTGAAGGCGTCCTCGGGCGCGGTGCGCACGAGGTACACGGCCGCGCCCGCCATGGAGGCGTACACCGTCACCGCGAACACGGCGCCCGCCGCGCGGTGCAGGCGCGGTCGGCGCCGGACGGCCGACAGCAGCTGGACCGGCCCGAGCAGCATCAGCAGCCCGCCCAGCACGGAGTGCACGACGAGCGGGACCAGGCTGCGCCCGTACGGTGCGATGCGGGTCCGCAGCGCCTCGGCCACGTACTCCGGGGACACGGTGCGGCCCAGGATCCACTCGCCCGGGGCCGGAGCGCCGGGCCTGGCGTAGGACCACATCTCGGTCATGGCGACGGGCGCGTAGACCACGCAGACCGCCACCACCGCGAGGGTCGCCGCGCGCGCCCACGGGACGCGCTGGAGACGGTTCACCGGGACTTCCCCTCCACCACCGAAGTCCGGGAGCCGAGCCCCCTCCGGACGTTTCAGAAGGTAGGGGCCTGTTCGACTTCCGGTCAACAAGGCTGACGGACTCCGTGCGCAACTCCGCGTGCAACTCGGCGTGCGACTCCGTGCGCAGCTCCGCGTGCACGGGTCCCGCCCGGGCCGGGCCGGTTCAGATCCAGCCACGCCGGGCGGCCACGGCCCCGGCCTGGAAACGGTTGGCCGCGCCGAGCTGGTCGTGCAGCCGGCTCATCCGGCGCCGCATGGTCCGTACCGACCAGCCCAGTTGGCGCGCTATCGCCTCGTCCTTCAACCCGCTGACCAGCAGGGCGAGGAGCAGACGGTCCTCCTCGCCCGGTTCCGCGGCCTCCTCCCCCGGTTCCGCGGCCCCCTCGCCGGGTCCCGCCGGGCCCGGCGGCGCGAGCAGGGGGGTCGCCAGGGTCCAGCACAGCCGCCAGTAGTCGGTCAGCGCGTCGAGCAGCGAGGACGGGCGGATCACCGCCGCCCGTACGTCCGTCAGGTCCAGCGACAGGGGCATCAGCGCCAGGGTGTCGTCCGCGATCGCCAGCTTGATCCGCAGTCCCGGCAGCACCCTCGCCTGCTCCCCGTGGGCCACCAGCCGCCGGATGTCGTCCAGCACCCCCGGCCATTCCAGCGCCTCCGGGGCGTACACCGCGCGGTACGTCAGCCCGCCGCGCATCGCCGTCTCCTCCACCGGGTTGGCGGTGGTCAGTGCGTAGGGCGGCCGGTCCAGGGTGCGGACCTGCTCCTTCGCCTCCTGCTGGAGCCTTACGAACCAACGGCCCAGCGCCTCCCGGCCGGAGACGATCTCGACCTCCTTGGCGTCGCCGCGCCGGGCCGCCTCGAAGAGTCCGGCGAGCTCGCCTGCGGCCGAACGCACCCGGCCCAGTTCCACGGTGCGCTCCTGGATCAGCGCCTCCACCGCGTGCTGCGGGTCGATGGCCGCGTAGCGGCGGCGGACGCCGGACAGCCGCCCGACGAGCCCGCGGTCGTGCATCCGGTCCAGTGCCCGTGCCACCCGCTCCGAGGACGCGCCGAGCTCGCCCGCCAGCTCCGCGGGCGAGGCCGCCTGCCGGGCGAGGAGCGCGCGGTAGACCTGCTCGTCGAAGGCGTCGATTCCGACGGCCGCCAGTTCCTGGGACATGCGGGCCATCGTGGCCCACCTGTGCCAGCGGCAGCAATGGGCCACAGCGAATCGTTGCCCTCTCCCGACCGCGGCGCATTAGGTACCGCCTATGGGTCACTCACACCGAAGAGCTGCGCACACGGGCCTGGTCGCCGCGGTGCTCGGCGGACTGCTCGCCGCGGTCCCGCCGGCCGCCGCCGCCCCCGATCCCGCGGGCCAGGGCACACAGCGGGTCATCGTCGAGCTGGACGGCGCCGCGGCGCTGGAGGCCGTAGCCGCCTCCGGCTCCGCGGACGACGCCGGGGCCGCCGGAGGCGCCGGAGGCGCGGGAACCACCGGAGGCGCGGGAATCACCGGGGGCACCACAGCCCCCGGGAACGCCCGGGACCCGAAGGCCGCCGAGACCGCGAGGAAGGCGCGGGCCGCCCGGGTCACGGCCGTACGCAAGAACCTGACCGGCAGGCACGACGCGTTCCTGGCCGAGGCGAAGGACGCGGGCATCGCCCCCACATCCGTACGCCGGCACACCCTGCTGCTCAACGCCGTGGCCATGACCGTCGGCGCCGGCGACCTGGCCACGCTGCGAAAGCTGCCGGGCGTCAGGGCCGTCAGCCCCGCCGGCACCGCGCGCGCCCTGGACACCGACGCCAACGAGGTCGTCGGCAACCCGGCCCTGTGGGCCCGGGAGGATCCCGCCGGCGTCAAGGTCACCGGCAAGGGCGTCACCGTCGCCGTGATCGACACCGGCGTCGACTACACCCACCCCGACCTGGGCGGCGGCTTCGGTGAGGGCCACAAGGTGGTCGGCGGCTGGGACTTCGTTGACAACGATGCCAACCCGATGGACGACAACGGCCACGGCACCCATGTCGCGGGCATCGTCGCGGGCAGGGCCGCCGCGGCCGGCGGCGTCACCGGCGCCGCCCCGGACGCCGAACTGCTCGCGTACAAGGTGCTCGGCGCCGACGGCAGCGGCGACGACTCCGGCATCATCGCGGCCATCGAGGCGGCGGTCGACCCGGCCAATCCGCACCGCGCCGACATCATCAACATGAGCCTCGGCAACGCCGCGGGCACCGCGAGCGACCCGCTCTCCCGGGCCGCGTCCGCGGCCGTCGACGCAGGCGTCCTGGTCTTCGCCGCCGCCGGCAACGCCGGTCCCGGCTACTGGACCGTCGGCTCCCCGGCCGCCGCTCCCGGGGTCGTCGCCGTCGGCGCCTCCACCAGCGGCATCCGGCTGCCGGTGCTCAAGGTGGCGGGCGACACCCTGCAGAGCTACCGCGGCGGACGCTCCGCCAACCCGCCGGCCGGGGAGGTGACCGCCGGGGTGGTCGGCCTCGGCATGGGCACCGCCGAGGACTGGGCGAAGGCGGGCGACGTCCGCGGCAAGGTCGTGCTGTACGCGATCCCGCCGGCCGTGAACCCGTACGACGTGTGGCCCGAGGAGCTCGAAACCTGGCGCGAGGCCGAACGGCGCGGCGCCCTCGCCCTGGTGGGCGGTGTCGGCGGAGGCGGCGGCGGCCCGGTCGTGTTCGGCGGCAAGAGCCGCGCGAACCCGCTCCAGCCGCAGCAAGGGCAGGCACCCGCCCGTACGGGGGCGGCCGCCCGCAGCGAGGTACTGCTCGGTGCCACGCCCGCGGAGTCCGGTGACTCCCTGCGCCTGGACCGGCTGGTCGTGACCGGCGTGGACTACGAGACGGGCCAGCGGCTCGCCGCGCTGGCCGAGTCCGGCGGGCGGCTCGTGCTCGGCGGCCGCGACTCCACCGACGAGATGGCCTCGTTCTCCTCCCGCGGCCCGGACTCCGAACGGCTCGGCCTCAAGCCCGAGATCGTCGCCCCCGGCGTCGAGATCCTCTCCACGGTGCCCAAGGCCGTGGAACCCCCGGGGTACCAGCGGATGTCCGGCACCTCGATGGCCTCGCCGCTCGCCGCGGGCTCCGCGGCGCTGCTGCGCCAGCTCCACCCGGACCGGCCCGCGGACCGGCTGCGCGCCGAGGTGATCGGTTCCGCGAAGCCGCTCGACGGCCCCGACCTGCAGTCGCAGGGCAGCGGCCGGCTCGACACGGACGCCGCGGCCCGGGCCGGGCTGTACGCCTCCCCCGCCACCGTCTCCTTCGGCCTGGCGCACATGGACGGGCCGAAGGTCACCGGCAGCCGGGAGGTCGTGCTGCACAACACCGGCGGCGCGCCGGTCACCGGCCAGGTGACCGTCACCGGCCCCGCGACCGTCACCCCGGGCCGCGTCACCATCCCGGCGGGCGGCAGCGCGAAGGTCACACTGACCGTCGAGCGCGACCGTCCCGACGTCACGGACTACGCCACCAACTACCTGAGCGGCCGCGTCACCGTCACCCCCGCCGGCGGCGGCAAGGGCGGCCGCGCGCTCACCGTCCCGTACCTGATGGCGGCGATCCCGCTGTACGTCGACCCGGCCGAGGACCCCTCCAACGACGGCTCCACCACCGTGTACGTGTACAGCCCGACGCCGCTCACCGCGCCGCCGGTGCTCACCGTCACCCCGCCGAAGGGCAAGCCCTACACCAAGGCGACGGCGGCGACCGCGGACCCCTCCTACTACCGGGCCGATTTCACCGGTCTCGGATCGGGCGTCCACACGATGACCGCCCGCGCCACCACCGACACGGCGGTCCGCCAGTACGGTACGGGCGCCTTCGAGGTGGCCCTCAAGGAGCCCAAGGGCCGGGACTGGCAGCCGGTCGGCCCCAACAGCGCCGTCGGCACGACCCAGTTGGCACCGGGCAAGCCGGACCAGGCCGTGATGACCCAGGGCACGCGCCCGGGCGCCTGGCTCACCACCGACGGCGGCAGGAGCTGGCAGCAGCGGGGCCACACCCCGGTCAGCAACGCGCTGGCCGAGCCGTCCCTGGTCATCGACTCCCGCGATCCCAGCCGCTGGTGGGAGGCCGTGGTCAGCGCGCACCCGTCCGCGTTCCCGGAGGGCGGCGTGCTGATGCGCACCGAGGACAGCGGCCGCTCCTGGGAGCGGATGGCCGGCCCGCCGGCCGCGATCACCGAGCTGAGCGCCGATGCCCGGACCCGTGTCCTGCTCGCCACGTCGGAGTACACCGGTGAGCGGTTCGTCAGCCGCGACCGCGGCGCGAGCTGGACGCCGGTGGACCTCACCGGGATCACCGGGTACGTCGCCAAGAGCGTGATCGGCGGCGACGACCTCTACCTCTGGGCCGGCCAGGCGATCTGGGTGATCCGCGACTTCGTCACCGGCTCCCCCAAGCCGGCGCGGCCGGTCTTCCAGGCCACGCCGCGCGTGCAGATCATCGGTGGCTTCGACGCCGACGGACCGCTGCTCGCCATCAAGGTGCAGGGCCAGGACTCGGGCCTGTACGTGAGCCGGGACGGCGGCCGCAGCGTCGCGCGGAGCGGCCGCACCGCCAGTGGAGTGGTCGACGTCTCGGGCGGCGACATCTACCAGGACGACCTGAGCGGCACCGGCGCCCTCAGCCGGGACGGCGGCCGTACGTGGACCACGTCCGCGCAGCCGGTCGCGGGTTCGGTGGTCTACGACTACGACCGCTGGGCCGACGGCTCCCACACGATCGGCTCCGGCTCGGCCGGGCTGTTCCGCTCCACCCGGGAGGGCGGCTACCGCCGGATCGGCGTGCAGGGCGAGTCCGTGGCCGCACTGGCGGCCTTCGGGGACCAGCTCCTCGCCGGCACCTCGGTCGGCACGTACCGCACCCGGGTGCCCGCCACGAGCCCCGAATGGGGTGCGGCGGAGCGCGAGGGCACCGTGGGTACCTCCGTCGTCGGGTTCCAGCCGTCGGTGAAGGACCCCAAGTCGGGCTGGCAGCTGGTGAACTACCTCTACAACGTGGTGCTGCAGAAGACCGCCGACTCCGGCCGGACCTGGTCGGACGTCGCCACGCGCGAGGCGAACGGAACGGCGTTCCTGGTCGATCCGGCGCACCCCGAGCGGATGCTGGTCTCCTTCAAGAGCTCCAGCTCCGCCGGCCTGTACACCACCACCGACGGCGGGGCCCACTGGAAGACCTTCGACCAGGGCCGGTACTACGACACCATCGTGGCCGACCCCGGCAAGCCGGGACGGATCTGGTTCGGCGGCCTGTGGGGGCTGTCCTACTCGGACGACTTCGGGGCCACCATGACCCAGGTGTCCGAAGCCGAGGTGCACGCCGTCCAGTTCACCGGCCGGACCATGATCACGGGCGGCCAGGCGATCCGGGTCAGCAAGGACGGCGGCAAGACCTTCACCAAGGCGGACACCGGCCCCCTGCGGATCAGCGTCTCCGACCTGCTCCGGGTCGGCGACACCCTCTACGCGGGCACCAGCACCCGCTGGCGGGACTTCACCCCCACCGGCGGACGCGGCGTGCTGCGCTCCACCGACGGCGGGCTGACCTGGCGCAACATCTCCCGCTCCCTGCCGAACAAGGACGTGCTGTCCCTGGCGGCCTCGCCCGACGGACGGTACCTCTTCACCGGCGTCGACCAGGGCGGCGTCCACCGCCTGGAGCTGGACGACTGAGGCCCTGGCCCCCGGACCCCCGCGGTCCGGGCCGGCCCGCTCCCGGCCGGTGCGGCCGCCGTACGACCAGGCGACCGCACCGGCCGGAGTGCGCACCGGGACGCATCGCAACGACCGGGGTCAACCCGCCCCGGCCGCGCCCCCGTCGCGGCCGGGCAGCAGGACGCGGACCGTGAGCCCGCCTCCCGCGCGGGGCGTGGCCACGATCTCGCCGTGATGCGTGGCGGTGATCGCCCGGACCACGGCCAGCCCGAGGCCGAAGCCGCCGGAGCGCTCCGGGCCCTGGTGGAACGGTGCGAACAGGGCGGGCACCTCCTCCGGCGGCAGGACGGGTCCGGTGTTGGACACCTCCAGGAACGCCGTGCCGGCCGCGGTGCCGGTCGCGATCACGGCGGTGCCGTTGTCGTAGTTGTGGCGCACCGCGTTGGCCAGCAGGTTGAGCGCGACCTGCCGGAGCAGTGCGTGGTCCCCGGCCACGGGCGCGGCCGCCGCGTCGAGCGTGACCCGGACCCCGGCCGTACGGGCCTCCTCGGCCAGGTCGTGCACCGCGGTCCGGGCGGCGTCCGCCAGGTCCGCCGGCCGCAGCACCAGCGCGACGCTCTCCGCGCGCGCCAGGGTCAGCAGGGCCGCGATCAGCCGCTCGATCCGCGCGTTGGCGTCCAGCGCGCGCAGGACGGCGGGGCGCAGCTCGTCCGGGACCCGCCCCCGGGCGAGGGGGATCTCCAGCGCGGTGCGCAGCACGGTCAGCGGGGTGCGCAGCTCGTGTGAGGCGTGCGCGGTGAAGCTCCGCTGGGCCGTGAAGCTGCGGTCGAGCCGGTCGAGCATGGCGTCGAAGGTGTCGCCGAGTTCGCGGATCTCGTCGTACGGGCCGTCCAGCGCGAGCCGTTCGTCCAGACTGCTGCCGGTGCTGATCCGCCGCGCGGCCCCGGTCACCTGGTGGAGCCGGCGCAGCGAACGGTGGCTCGCCCACCAGGCCAGCAGCGCGGCGAGGGCCGTGAACACGGTGAGCAGCAGCGCGGAGCGGACCAGCAGATCGCCGAGGATGGCGCTCTGGAAGTCGTCGAAGGCCCGCGCCGGGGTCGTGAGGGCGGCTTGGGCGGACTCCGGGGGCACCTCGGCGGTCCCGGGGTCGGGGACCGGCTGTTCCAGGAGTCCCACGGCCTCGGTGACGCGGTCGCGGTTGGCCTCGATGAGCTGGCGCGAGCTGAGCCAGTTCAGCGCCAGCACCCCGCAGCCGAGCACCGCGAAGACGGCCGTGGTCACCAGCGTCAGCCGGGCGCGCAGCGGGAGGCGGCCGGGCCCGGGGCGGCTCACAGCCGGTATCCGTAGCCGGCGTCGTGCACGATCAGCGGCGGATCGCCGATCTTGCGGCGCAATGCGTGCACGGTGACCCGTACCGCCGTGGTGGCCGGGTCGAGCCCCGTGTCCCACAGCCGCTCCCGCAGCTCCTCGGTGCTGACCGGGGCGCCGTCCGCGGCCAGCAGCAGCTCCAGGACGCCCAGTTCCTTCGGCGTCAGGTGCAGCGGGCGGCCGTCGCGTTCGGCGACCCGGCGCACCGTGTCGAGGCTGATGCCGCGCCGGCTCAGCACGACCTCCGCCCGGCCCGCCGCGGAGCGCCGGCCGAGGGCGCGCAGCCGGGCGACGAGCTCCAGGTAGGAGAACGGCTTGGTCATGTAGTCGTCGGCGCCCTGGCCGAGGCCCTCGACGAGGTCGGACAGGGTGTCCGCGGCGGTGAGCATCAGGATCCGGGCCGGATGTCCCGTCGCGGCGAGCGCGCGGCACACGGCGTCGCCGCCCAGTGCGGGCAGGTCCCGGTCCAGGATCACCACGTCGTAGTCGGCCTCGCCGGTCCGCCGGAGCGCCTCCAGGCCGTCGTGGGCGAGGTCGCAGACCATGCCCTCGTCGCGGAGTCCTTCGGCGAGCATCCGGGCCAGCTCCCGCTCGTCCTCGACAATCAGCACCCGCATCGCGTCCCGCTCCGCTCCGTTCGCCCGTGGCGCCGCTGTTCCACCCGAGCCGGCGCCGGGGACCAGCCTGCCCGCAGCCGGGTTAGCCGGTGGTTAGGCGCGCGATCACAGGGGGCTCACCGCGCGAACCGTAGAACTGGGCGTTCATCGGCAACGCACTGGGAGGGTGGGACATGCGCAGCGCATCCACCGCGATACGCGGGCGAGGACGACGGAGCACACGAGGGCTGCTGAGCGCGGGCACCGCCGCGGCGGTGCTGGCCCTGGCGGGCTGTTCGGCCGCCGACCCGGCGCCCGAGGTCGCCGGGAGCGACCGCGGGGGCCCGGGCGCACCGCAGGACGACAACGCGGTCCGCCGGGCCTGGGTCGACTGCATGCACAAGCAGGGGCAGACGAGCGTCGAGCAGGACAAGGACGGCAACATCGGCTTTCCGGCGGCGAGCACGGACAGCGGCATGCCGTCCGGGTACGACGAAGCGGCCCGGCTCTGCGACGAGAAGGTGCCCGGCATCCACCAGATCCAGCGGGCCGACTCGGCGAAGTTCGTGGAGATCGCCCGCAAGTGGGTCGACTGCGCGCGCAAGAACGGCTACTCCGACATGCCGGACCCGGACCCGAAGGACGCGGTGGTCGTCGTCCCGCGCGACGTGTTCGACGCGGCCAAGTGGGATGCCGCCGCACGCGCCTGCGACGCGCGGTTCCCGCTGCCCGGCTACCGGATCGGGGAGTGAGCGTGACCCGTGGAGAGAGGCCCGAGGGGCCTGAGGGGCGTGAAGGGCGTGAGGGGCGTGAAGGGCAGTCGGGATCCGTGGAACCCGTGGGATCCGTGGAATCCGTGGAACCCGGACGAGCCGCGGAGCCCGCGGCCGTGGCGGTCGAGGACGACGGCGGACCGGTACGCGGGCGCGGGCGCCGGCGCGGGCGGCTCCTCGTCCCGCTCGTGCTGACCGCCGTCGTGGCCGGGGCCGGTGCGGTCGCCGCCGCCCGCCCGTGGGACCGCGGCGGCGGGGGCGCCGAGCGGGAGGGCGTGGAGTTCGGACTCGTCGCGGTGGAGCGGGGTTCGCTGTCCAGCGGCATCCAGCTCACCGGCTCGCTCGTGTACGACGCGCCCACGCCCGTCGTCGCGGCCGGCAAGGGCACGCTCACGGGGCTCCCCGCCGTCGGCGCCGTCGTCAAGGCCGGGCAGAAGCTCTACGAGGTGGACGGGCAGCCGGTGGTGCTGATGGCGGGCGAGCGCCCGATGTGGCGCGACCTGGGCCCCGGTGTTCCGCCCGGCTCCGACGTCGAGCAGCTCGAGCGCGGCCTGGTCTCCCTCGGCCACGCCAAGGGACTGGGCCTGGCCGCCGACCGGAAGTTCACCCCGGAGACCGCCACCGCCGTGAAGCGCTGGCAGAAGTCCCTGGGCCTCCAGCAGACCGGCACGGTCCCCCTGGGCGGCATCGTCATGCTGCCGCAGGGGTCCGTCCGCGTGCAGCAGGTCGGCGCGCAGCTCGGCGCCGCCCTGGGCGGCTCTCCGGTCATGACCGTGACCCGGGAGGAGCTCGTGGTCACCGTGCGGCCCGCCGAGAACCAGCTCTCCCGGTTCAAGCCGGACGGCCGCGTCCGCGTCAAGGCGTCCGACGGCTCCGCCGTCGAGGGCCGCATCCGTTCCCTGATCCGCGGCTCGGGCTCCGGCCCGGGCGGGGAGGAGGGGTCCGGCGGGCCGGGCGGCGGCTCCGGAGCAGACCCCGGCGCCGCCAGGACCACCGTGACGATCGTGCTCGACGGCCAGGAACAGGCGCAGCGGGCCGGACAGTCCGCGGTGACCGTCACCGTGGTGGGCGACACGGCCGACCACGCGCTCATCGTCCCGGTCACCGCGCTGCTCGCCCTGGACGGCGGCGGCTACGGCGTACGGGTCTCCGACGGGCCCGTGCCCCGGCTGGTCAGGGTCCGGCTCGGACTGATCGCCGATGCCAAGGCCCAGATCACCGGCGACGTGAAGCCCGGCGCCCAGGTCGTGATCCCCAAATGACCCGTTCCCGGGCGGCGAGCGCCGCCCCCGCCCCCGTCCTGGAGCTGTCCGGCCTCGTCAAGGAGTATCCGGGCACGCCGCCGCTGCGCATCCTGCACGGCATCGACCTCACCGTCGAGGCCGGTGAACTCCTCGCCGTCGTCGGGCCGTCCGGCTCCGGCAAGTCCACCCTCCTCGCCCTGCTGGGCTCGCTGGACCGGCCCACCGCGGGCCGGCTCCGCTTCGAGGGCCGTGATCTGGCCGGACTGTCCGACCGGGAGCTGGCCGCGCTGCGGGCGCACCGGATCGGCTTCGTGTTCCAGCAGTTCTTCCTGCTGTCCGGACTCACCACCGTCGAGAACGTCGCGACCGGGCTGCTGTACGCCGGGGCGCCGGTCTCCGAACGGCGTGCGCGGGCCGTCGAGGCACTGCGCTCGGTGGGCCTCGGGCACCGGCTGGAGCACCGCCCCGACCAGCTGTCGGGCGGTGAGAAGCAGCGCGTGGCGATCGCCCGCGCGCTGATCGGCCGGCCGGCGCTGCTGCTCGCCGACGAGCCCACCGGGGCCCTGGACAGTGTGTCCGGCGCCGCCGTGGTCGAGCTGCTGCACGCCCTGAACGCGGGCGGCACCACGGTGGTGGTCATCACCCACGACCGTTCGCTGGCCGCCTCGTTCCCCCGGCGGGTCGGCATCCAGGACGGGCGCATCGAGTTCGACGAACGTCTCCCGGAACCCGCTGGAGCCCACCGATGACGACCCGCCGCAAGAGCGCCCGGCTGCGCCCCGTGGACCTGCTGCGCCTGGGCATGATCGGGCCGCGCACCCGCAGGATGCGTACCGCACTGTCCGCGCTGGGGATCTCGCTGGGCATCGCCGCGGTGGTCGCGGTCACCGGCATCTCGAACTCCAACCAGCAGCACCTGCTGGCGCGGCTGGACCAGCTCGGCTCCAACCTGATCACCGTGGCACCCGGCAAGGGGCCCGACCAGCAGCCGGTACCGCTGCCGCTCACCGCGGAGAAGATGCTCTCCGCCATCGCGCCCGTGCAGCGGACCACCGCCACCGGGGCCACCACGGCCCAGGTGTACCGCAACGACCTGGTACCGGTGCAGCAGACCTCCAGCCTCACCGTGCTGTCCGCGCGCCTCGACCTGCTGGAGGTGCTGCACGCCGAACTGCGCAGCGGGCGGTGGCTGGACGCCGCATCCGAGAACCTCCCGGTGACCGTACTGGGCGACCGGGCCGCCGAGCGCCTCGGCGTCACCGGACCGGGCGAGCGGGTGTGGCTGGGCGGCCAGTGGTACCAGGTCCTCGGCATCCTCGCGCCGAACGAACTCGCCCCCGAACTGGGCACGGCGGCCCTGGTCGGCCGGCCCCAGGCGGTCGCCCATCTGGGGGCCGACGGCAGCGCCGCGACCGTGTACCTGCGCTCGTACTCCGCACGCGTCCCGCAGGTCCAGGCGGTGGCCGCGGCCACCGCGAATCCCGGCAGCCCGACCGTGGTCGCGGTGAGCCGGCCCTCCGATCTGCTGCTGGCCCGCACCGAGACGGAGAACAGCCTCACCGCGCTCGTCCTCGTCCTGGCCGGCGTGGCCCTGCTGGTGGGCGGCGTCGGGATCGCCAACACGATGGTCGTCGGCGTGATGGAACGCCGCGGCGAGATCGGGCTGCGCCGCGCCCTGGGCGCCCGGGGCGGCCAGATCGCGGCTCAGTTCCTGCTGGAGGCCGTGCTGATGGGCTTCATCGGCGGCATCGGCGGCCTGCTCCTCGGCGCTCTGACCGTGTACGGCTACGCGCTGGTCCAGGGCTGGCCGGCCGCCATCCCCCTCTACACCCTCGTCGCCGGCCCCTCGGTCTCGGTGGTGGTGGCGGCGCTCGCCGGGCTCCATCCCGCGCTGCGGGCCGCCCGGGCCTCCCCCACGGACGCCCTGCGCTCGGCGTGACGCCCGCGGATCCGCGCAGGCCGGCGGGCGCCCTCACCGTACGGATGAGGGCGTCCGGGATAGGGTGCCGCCGACGGACGGACACGGCTGGGTGGGGCGGGACATGACGCTGCGGGACGGGGATCCGCGGGAGATCGGCGGATACGTCCTGATCGCCCGGCTGGGTTCCGGCGGAATGGGCACGGTCTACTCGGGGCGGGCCGCTTCGGGGCGGCTCGTCGCGGTGAAGCTGGTGCACCAGCAGTTCGCCGACGACCCGGAGTTCCGGACCCGGTTCCGCCAGGAGGTGGCGGCCGCCCGGCGGGTGAGCGGCGCCTTCACCGCCGCGGTGGTGGACGCCGACCCGGACGCGGACCGGCCCTGGATGGCCACCCAGCTGGTGCCGGGGCGGACCCTGGGCGCGCGGGTGAAGGCGGACGGGCCGCTGCGCGGCGGCGCGCTGCGCCTGCTCGCGCTGGGGCTGGTGGAGGCGCTGCGCGAGCTGCACACCACCGGGGTGATCCACCGCGACCTCAAGCCGGACAACGTCATGCTGACGGACGACGGGCCGCGGGTCATCGACTTCGGGATCTCGCGGGCGGCGGGCCAGCAGACGCTCACCTCCACGGGTCAGATCCTGGGCACGCCGCCGTACATGTCGCCCGAGCAGCTGTCGGCCCCGGCGCGGGTGCGGCCTTCGTCGGACGTGTTCTCGCTGGGCTCGGTGCTGGTGTTCGCCGCGACCGGACGGGGGCCCTTCGACGCGGAGTCGCACTACATGACGGCCTACCGCGTGGTGTCGGAGGCGCCGGACATCGCGGGTCTGGCCGAAGCGCTACGGGCCGTGGTCGGTGCCTGCCTGGCCAAGGAGGCGGCCGACCGGCCGGGACCGGACGAGCTGCTGGCCGCGCTGGCGCGGATCCCGGCGGCCGGCTGGGAGGACCCGCTCGGCGAGGACGGGATCCCGGGCGGGGAGGCCCGTGAGCCCCTCGGAGCCGGGACCGGGACCGGCTCACGGGCCGGCGCCGCGGGCGACGGCAGCACCGGCGGCGACGGCGACGACGGCGGCGGCGGCGGCGGCGAAGAGGGTCCGCCGGCCGGTGCCGACGCGGCCGGCGAGACCGGCGGCACGGCGGGATCCCCCGCCACCCCCGGGGACGGGACCGAGGACGCCCCGGGGCCGCTCACCCACCACTCCGGGCCGCCCACCGGCCTCGCCGGGAAAGCGGTGGCCGTTCGGCCCCGCGGGCCCCGCACGCCCCGCGGCCCCCGCGGGCGCGTCCTGCTCGCCGGGGCGCTCGTGGCTTCGCTGCTGGCCGCCGGCGGGGCCTACCTGCGCTTCTCCCCGCCGGACGGCGGTACGCGGGACGACGCGAAGCCCCCCACCTCGTCCGGATCCCCCGACGGGGCCACGCGTACGCCCTCCCGGCCCGCGCCCCAAGGGGTCCTCGCACCGTACGTGGCCACCGAGGGCGGCAGCCCGGGCGGCGGCCGCGCCTACGCCGACGCGCCCTCCCGGCGCCCCGCCGGCTGGCACGCCTGGGACGGCGACGACCGCATGGGGTCCTGCGTGTACGCGCAGTCCTCGCTGCTGTGCACCTCGTCCCGCCCCACCGAGGGGCTGCCGGGCGACGGGCTCCACCGGATCGACGCGGCGACCGGCAAGCCGGTGTGGGGCCGGACGCTGGAGGGCTCCACCGACGGGCAGGGCCCGGTCGTGGCCCCGGGAGCGAGCGCCGGAACGCACACCGTGATCGCGCTCGACAGCAGGGGGTTCACCGCGCTGGACCTCGCCGGGGGCACCCCCCGGTGGAAGGTGGACACCAAGGAGAAGCTGCGGCGGCTGGTCCTGGACGCGGACGGCGGCCGGGTGTTCGCGGTCTCCGCGACCGGCACCGTCACCGCGCTGGAGACCCGGTACGGGAAGGTGCTGTGGCAGCAGGCCGTACCCGGGTCGATGGACGGCTACCCGGCGCTGCGCGTCGACGGGGACCGGGTCTACGTACAAGGGCGGGCCCAGGACGCCGACACGGGGGACGAGAGCTTCGTGACCGCCCTCGACGGGGTTACGGGCAGGAAGCTGCCCTTCGGGTCCCCGGGGGACGGCGCCGCCGCCGGCGGCACCCCCGCCGGCGGCGCCCGCTTCACCATGCCCGGGATCTGCGAGACGCGCGGACTGACGCTGGGCCGGGACGAGAAGGCGGCGACCGTCCTCCTGTGCAACAAGGAGAACGGGGCCGGGGTGCTGCGCGGCGAGCCGTCGCGCGGGCGCGGCGCGGACCTCCCGTACGCCGGCACCACGCTGTCCGGACCGGCCGTGGCCGGGGACAGGGTGTACCTGATGGCGACCGCCGCGAGTGGCGAGCCGGGGTTCATGGAACTCAACCAGGAGTCGGGCGGCGCCGTGTGGCGGATCGCGCTGGCGCAGGAGTGCACGGACCCGGAGCGCCCGGAGGCCTCGAACGCGGTGGTGGTGACCGACGGGCTGGCGTACGTACGGTGCCGGACCTCGGGCGTGGTCATCGACCTGAACTCCCGCAAGCAGACCGGCAGGTTCACCGTCCCGGGCGGCGTCCGCTCCGGAGCCGACGATCCGTTCGGCTTCCTGGTGGTGGGCGGGATCATCTTCACCCCGACCGCCAAGGGGTGGTCCTCGGTCGAACCCTCCCCCGTATAGGTCCGGTCACGGGTCCTCGGTTCGGGTCCTCGGTTCGGGTGTTCGGTTCGGGCCCCGGTTTGGCTGGTGGGGGGAATCTCAATACGATCCGGCGATGATCACTAGAAGATGGGTGAGGGCCAGTGCGTGCGGCCTGTTCGTCACCCTCGCTGCCGGGTTGTTCCCGGCAGGTGCCGCCGCCGGTGAGCCGGTCGCGAAGGAAGCGCCCAAGGTCGAGTTGGTGCTGGACGTCAGCGGCTCGATGCGGGCCCAGGACATCGACGGGCAGACCCGGATGTCCGCCGCGAAACAGGCGTTCAACGACGTGCTGGACGCGGTCCCCGAGGAAGTGCAGCTCGGCATACGGACCTTGGGCGCCAACTACCCCGGCCCCGACAAGAACCTCGGCTGCAAGGACACCAAGCAGCTCTACCCCGTGGGCCCGCTGGACCGGACCGAGGCCAAGACGGCGGTGGCCACACTGGCCCCCACCGGGTGGACGCCCATCGGGCCGGCGCTGCTCGGAGCCGCCGAGGACCTGAAGGGCGGCGACGCCACCCGGCGGATCGTGCTCATCACCGACGGCGAGGACACCTGCGCCCCGCTCGACCCCTGCGAAGTGGCCCGGAGCATCGCGGCCCAGGGGATCCATCTGGTCATCGACACGCTCGGGCTCGTCCCCGACGCCAAGACCCGCGACCAGCTGATCTGCATCGCCGAGGCCACCGGCGGCACGTACACCTCCGTGCAGCACAAGGCCGAACTGTCGGGCCGGGTCAAGCAGTTGGTGGGCCGTGCGGCCACACCGGTGGTCAATCCGGTCGCCACCGAGGGCTCCAGGCAGTGCGCGGGAGCCCCGGAGCTGCGGCCCGGCCTCTACAGCGACCGCGAGAGCTTCGGGGAACACCGCTGGTACCGGGTCTCCGTACCGCCGGGCAAGGAGCTGCGGGCCTCGGTGAGCATCGGGGCCGACCGCGCCGTGAACAACGACTACGGCGTACTGCTGCGCGCCACGACGCGCAGCGGCCGGGAGATCGTACGCGGCCAGGAAGCCGGTGACGGGCGGACCGACCTGATCTCGTCCGGTCTGCGCTACCCCAAGGCCGGAAGCTCCGACGACGAGGAGCCTGCCGAGACCGTGTGCCTCCAGGTCAGCAACTCCTTCTCGGCCCCCGCCACGGTCAAGACCACCCCGGGCATGCCGGTCGAGCTGACCATCGACGTGGTGGACGGCCCGGACACGGGCTCCGACGTGGCCTCCTTCGGCCTCGGACGCGGCTGGTGGCTGCTCGGCGTACTGGCGCTCACCGGGCTCCTCGCCGGACTGGTGTGGGGCTGGGTCTCCCGCTGGCGTATCTCGGTCTGGAGGACCAACAACTGATGAGTGCCGTGAGACGTGAACGAAACGACGCCCCCACGAGCGACCCGCACGGCCGGGCCGGCCTGCGCGTGCGGCGCGCGCTGACCGCCGCCCTGCTCGTGGGCGGCGGCCTCCTCACCGTGGCGGCCTCGCCGTCGCCGAGCCCGAGCGGCGACGCACCGGCTCCCACCGAGGCCGGCACGGCCTTCCGTACGGCCACCCCGGTCCGGCTGGGCCAGGCGGCCACGGCCGAAGCCTCCACCGGCGACTACCTCTACTGGGTCCTCCCCCTGGACTCGGGGCAGCGCGCCACCGTACGGGCCTCGGTCACCCTGCCGGCCGCGGCGGGCCGGCACTCCGCGTCCACGTGGCAGCTCGACGTGTACGACGGCCTGCGCCGCCGCCAGCCCTGCACGTACGGCGCGCAGACCGCCGCGGCCGCCAAGGACGCGGCGACCGTCGACCTGTCCTGCACCCTGCGCCCGGTCCGCTCGGGCGCCGACCAGTGGGCCAACGACCCGCTGCCGGGGGCCTATTACCTCCGGCTCACGGTCACCGACCTGGCGCCGGAGGACCTCGGCCAGCCCGTACGGGCCCGTGTGGAGGCGCAGGCCCAGGACGTCGGCGGCGCCTACGCGGCCGACAACGCCCTGGCCGCTCCGCTCGTCCCCGCCGCCGGCACGGCGTCCACCGTCGCACCGGAGGACGGCTGGTCGGGCACCTGGTGGTCCGACCGCTGGCTCTGGACGGCGGCCGGCGGCGTGCTCGCCGCCCTCGCGGGCATCGGAGGCTACCGCCTGACCCGCGGCGCGGGCCGCCCGGGGCGGGTACCGCCCACCGCCTGACCCGGAACACCCGGGTGCGGGACCGACAGGCCCCGCACCCGGACATCCGCGCGGCATCCACACACCGGAGCCGTTCCCTCCCCCGGGATTCGTCGAGATGATGCGCCCCACACGCGCATGGGGGGACGGCACATGAACGACGGTGAAGCACGGGGCGACCAGTACGACGACGAGTCGGAGGACTACGTCGCCTACTGGGAGGGACGCGACTACGAACACGCGGCGGAGGCGGCCGCGGTCAAACGGCTGATAGGCGACCGCCGTTACGGACTGGTCTGCGAAGTGGGAGGCGGCTTCGGCCGGCTGAGCCCGCTCCTCAAGGAGTACGCGGACCGGGTCATGATGTGCGACCCGAGCGCCAAGCACGTGGCCATCGCCGGACGGCTGCTGGCCGGCCGGCCCGGCATCACCGCGCACCACATGCGCCCCGGCCACCTTCCGCTGGACGGCGCATCGGCCGATCTCGTCTCCATGATCCGCGTCATGCACCACATTCCCGACCCCGGCCCCACCCTGAGCGAGATCGCGCGGGTACTGAAGCCCGGCGGCCGCGCACTGATCGAGGTGGCCAACTCCGCGCACATGCTGAACCGGCTGCGCTACGCGAAGCGGCTGCGCGGCGTCCCGCGCGACCCCGTGGACATCCGCTCCGCCGAGAAGGCCGCCGAGGGCGGCATCCCCTTCGTCAACCACCACCCCGACACCGTCGTACGGCAGTTCGCGGAGGCCGGGCTGAGGGTCGAGGACAAACTGTCCGTGTCCAACATGCGCAGCACCCGCCTCAAGCGGAGCGTGGGCGAGGACCGCCTGCTGGCGGTCGAACAGCGCGTCCAGAGCCCCCTGGCCTCCCTCAACTTCGGCCCCAGCCTGTTCTTCCTGCTCCGGCGGAGCGGGTAGCTCAGGGCCCGGGCGCCTCGGAACCGCCGGTGGCGCCGCCCAGGTGGAACGTCGCCGGGCCCGAGGGCGGCAGGAGGGGGCGCCAGGTGTCGGGGAGCCCCGAGGCGTCGGTGAAGGTCACGTTCATGAACTCCCCCCGGTCCGCGAAGTCGGTTTCGGCGAAGGTCACCCGGTCCGCGAAGAACGTGCCCTTGAAGAACGCGGGTCCGGAGAAGGTGGCCTGGTCGAAGGTGGCGGGTCCCTCGAACCGGACCTGGTCGAACACCGCGTCGGAGCCCCACACGGTGGACCCGAAGGAGGCGGGCCCCAGGAACGTGGTGCTCTTCCAGTCGCTGTGACCGTGGAAGACCGTGTTGCCGAGGTCCGCGGTTCCCCGTACCCGCATCCGGCCCATCCGCGCCCTGCCCCACACCTCGGCCCTCGTCATGTCGAACCCCTGGGCGAACACGGCCTCCACGAAGCCGGCGTTGACTTCGAAGTCCGCCCTGAGGAACCTCGCTTCGCGGTCGAACACCGCTGCGTCGAAGGTCGCGCCGCGACGGAAGTAGGTCCGGCCGAAGGAGGCGCTCCCCTCGAAGTGAACGCCGTCGAACACCGCCGGGCTTTCGAAGGAGGCACGGTCGAACGAGGCGCGTCCCGCGAACTCGCCCCCCAGCACGGACCACTCCTCGACGAAGCGTGCCCGGTCGAACAGCGCGCGCCCGATCCGCACGTGCCCCGCGTCCCGGTCGCGCAGCGCCGTCATCAGCCGTTCGAGCAGGCCACCGGCGAAGGTCGTGCCCCGCAGGTCCACGTCCGATCCGGGCCGCAGCCCCGCGAAGTACGCCGCCTTTCCGGACGCCGGTGCGTGCGCCAGGCAGCGGTTGCCGTCCGGGAGCCGGATGCCCGCACACCGTTCCGGCTCCCCCGACCCGGCTGCGTACCGGCAGCGCGACCAGCCGATGCCGGGGTCATCGATGCTCAGCTCGGCGTCGGCCAGCGCCCGTCCCACCACGGCGCTTCCGTCGAGCCAGATCCATCCGTGCGGCTCCTGCTCCGCCCCCGGTGCGAGCGGCCCGGCCGCGAGGGACTCCAGCCCGCCGACATCCCGCATCGACGGGCCCTTCAGGGTGACGACCGATCCCGTCGTCACGAAGCGGAGCCGCTGCGCGACCTCCGGGCGCCGGACCAGCGTCAGCGCCTCCTCGGCCGCGGGCCCCCGCACGACGCCCTCCTCTGCCGTGAACCGTCCCCTGGTCAACGCCACCGCCAGGGTCAGGTCCCGGTCTCCGGGCCCGTGGCGCCGCCCCCACACGACCTCGCCGAGCACGGCCAGAATCACCCCGGCCGTTCCCAGGGCGCCCGGACCCGCGAGCGGGATCAGCAGCGTCCCGTCCGGCTGGGAGAACGTCTCTCCCGGCACACCGGAATCCGCCTGCGCCCGCGTCACGAGACCGGCCAGCTCCTGCGGCATCGACCGGCCGGGCAGGAGCGGGTCGATGTGGAGCCGCAGCGCCATGCAGATTCCGGAGCGCTGGTGCTCGGCCAGCACCCCGAGGAACCCCGGCTGCTCCCGCAGTGCCTGGCCCGTCAGGAACACCATCCGGTCCGGCAACACGGTGTGGACGATGCCCGCCAGCAGTCCGCCGCGGGAAACCGGGGAGCCCGCGAAGTGGGTCCAGGCCTCCGGTTCGGCGGAGAGCCGGACCAGTTCCCCGTTGCGCTCCCCCTCGTACGGGAGGACCTCCCCGGTCAGTGCCACCGCCTCGCCCTGGTCGGTGGAACCGTCCACGACCAGTTGCTCCCCCGGGGCCGCGAACCCCTGCGCCCAGGCCTGCTCGCTCCAGTCCCCCGGGTCGACGAGGTCCGCTTCGGACACGAGCAGGAGGACTTGGGGCACCGCCCCGTCACCCCAGGCCTGGAGGCAGGGGTACTCCTGGTCCCCGACCCGGACCCAGGCGGTGGCGCTCGTCCGCTGGGCCGCAGCCGCTTCTCCGACCGTCAGGACCAGTCGGGGCGACAGCAGCAGGCCGACCGCCGCCGGCTCCCCCGGCGACTCGAAGCGGACCCGCACCACCCGGCCGGCCAGCCCCGACACGGGTCCGGCCATCTGGGCGAACGCCACGGCGCCGAGGGCCAGTTCGCGGCGCCCCCGGCCCCCCGGCTCGCGGCGGATCGCCGTGAAGTCCCGGCCAATGCCGCGCGTGCGGGCCATGTAGTCCCCGACGCGCCGCCGGACCAGCTCCCTTACGCCCGCCACGTCCCCGCGCAGCTGCGAGCCGAGCAGGGCTTCCCGTACGCCCGGCAGGAACTCGAACTCCACGGTGTCCGGGTCCTGTTCACCGTCCCAGGGGGCGAGCAGCCCGCCCAGGGCCACCTCCGCGAGGTGCCCGTGTTCGGAGTCCCGCAGCAGGGAGCGGCGTACGAGGGTCATCACGGGCAGCGTGAGCGGTACGGCGGCCAGGTGGTCGGCGAGCCGCTGGGCCGTCGGGGAGGCGCTCGCGCGGAAGCGCTCCACCGCCTCCAGGGGGTCCGGGGAGAAGTCCGGAGCCCCGGGTGTCGCGTACGGGGCCCCGCGTGCGGGTTTCCCGTCGAGGCGCAGGCACGCGAGCCGCCGCCAGCGGCCGTCGCCGGACACCACCCGCACCAGCCGGGCCAGGCTCCCGGAGGCGATGCCGACGACCGGGACCACCGCCCCGCCGCCGCGGGCCCGCCGGGTCATCGGGACCCGCTGCCAGGAGCGGGTGGCCGCCGCGGGCCGGTCCGCGCGGACCGCGAAGGGGACCGGCTGGACCGCCCCGCGCGTCCAGAGCCGCTCGGGCAGGACGTTCAGCACGGCCACGGCGTTGTGCGCCGACCACTGCCGGAGCACGGCGCGCAGGGGCGCTTCGCGCCAGCCGCCGGCCACCGTGTCGGAGAGCACCAGGATCAGCCGCCGGCCGGCCGGGTCGACCAGCTCCAGGGGGTTGCGGGGCGGGCCGTCGCGATGGTGCGCGACCCTGGGCACGCCGCCTGGGCCGGTGCCCGTGAGGCGCCAGGTCCGTACGTCGCGGAAGACCCCGCTGCGGGTGAGGAGCCCGCGCACCTCCTCCACCAGGTCGGCCCAGAGCAGCATCGAGTGGTGGGAGTCGACGACCAGGGCCACGTCCAGCCAGCGGCTCTCGGCGGGGCGCAGGACCGGGGTGAGCACCATCCGCTCGATGCTGCGCTCGACGGTGAGCTGTTCGTCCAGCTCCTCCCCCGGCCCGCCGATGCTGCGGCGGCCGATCGGACGCAGGGCGCGCATCAGGGCGAGCGGATCGTCGAGGGTGGCGGCGCGCGGCAGCCGCACGGCGCTGCCCCGGCGCCCGGCGGGCGCGGGTGCGGATGTGGATGCGGGCGGGTCGCCGGGGGCGCCGGCCGCGGCCCGGTCGGCGGCGGGATCCGGCGGGCCTGCGGGGGCGGGGGCGGTGGCGGGGCCGGCCGGGGGGAAGTACTGCACCCCCGGTCCGCCGGAGCCACCGCGTGCCGTGACGGGTGACTCCGCCCCGTTCGCGGCGGGTTCGGGTGCGGCCGCCGGGGACGGGCCGTCCGGCTCCGTGCGCGGGGCGGACCCGGCCGCGTCCACCCGGGTCGCGAGCCACAGGATGTCGGCGATCTCCTCCGCCCCGAGCACAGGACGCGGGCCGCCGTCCCCGGCTCCCTCCGCCCCTTCGGCCAGGGCGGCGAGGAGTTTCTCGATCACGCCGAGGGCCCGGTGAGATGGTGCATGACGGTGTCGAGGAAGCGCTCGCGGTCGCCGGGGGCGGACCAGGCGCCGGCCAGCCGGAGCTGGATGGCGTTGAGGAGCTGGTCGGTGGCGAGGTCGCCGTCCTCGGCGCGCTCCAGGAAGCTCCGCACGAGGTCCCGGTACTCGTCGCTGTTCTCGATGTCCACGCCGAGACGGCCGCGCACGATGCGGGCGAGCTTGTCGGGTCCCGGCGGGTCCAGGTGCAGCCGGACGCAGCGGCGCAGGAAGGCGGGCGGGAAATCGCGTTCGCCGTTGCTGGTGAGGACGACGATGGGGAAGTACCGGCACTGGACGCGCCCTTGGGAGATCCGGACGGCCTCGTCGGTGTCGTCGTCGGTGCCGATGGCGACGGTCGGGGCCTCCTTGGCGAGCCGGGCGAGCTCGGGGATGACGAAGCCGCCGTCCTCGAAGACGGTGAGGAGGTCGCCGGGGAGGTCGATGTCGCTCTTGTCGATCTCGTCCACGAGCAGGACGCGGGGCCGGTCCTGGGGCAGGAGCGCCGTACCGAGCGGGCCGAGGCGCAGGTAGCGGGCGATGGACGGGCCGCCCCCGGAGGGGGCCGGAGCCTTGGCCCAGGCCTCGGGCGGCTCGGCTCCGGGGGTGCGCAGCTGCTCCAGTCCCGCCTCCTGGAGCCGGCCGATGGCGTCGTACAGGTACAGGCCGTCGCGCAGCACGGTCCTGCTGGTGACCGGCCAGTGCAGGACGGGGCCGAGGCCCAGGTCGGCGGCGATGCTGGAGGCGAGCGTGGACTTGCCGACGCCCGGTTTGCCGGTGATCAGCAGTGGACGGCGCAGGTGCAGGGCCGTGTTGACCACGTCCTTCTCCAGCTCGTCGGGGACGTAGCCCTCGCCGCGCCGCCAGGTGCGCTCCCAGGCCGGGCCCGCGCAGGCGGGGGGTGCGTATCCCGGGTCGGGGACGCCCTTGAAGTCCCGCCAGGGCGGTGGCGGTCCGGCTTCCAGCCTGGCCCGGCGCTCGGCGGCCTCGCCGGTCCCTTGGTACAGCCACCAGTCCTTCACCACAGCCTCTGCCTCCATCGTGGGTGTCGCGGGCCGTCGCCGCGAGCGGTCGTCGGGGTCGGTGGGGATGCGAAGTCGGGGGCGGGCGCGGGGCGGGGCCCCGGGATCAGGACCGGGACCGGGACCGGCATCGGCCCCGGGACCGGCCCCGGGACCGGGATCAGCGTCGGCATCGACATCGGCGTCGGTATCGGGTTCACGCCAGGGACCGGAAGGTGAGGGTGTCGTCGGGATCGTCCCACAGGAGGACCAACCGGTCTCCCCCCAAAGGCTGTCGGCGATCGCCGGCGGGGGCGCCCGCGCCCGCGACGGCCGCCGCCCGGCGCACCGCGCGCACGCGGGCGGGCAGGGCGAGCACGTCGAGTGCGCCGGGGTCGGGCGGCTGCCCGTCCTCGCCGGGCGGTGCCAGCAGATCGAGCAGGTGGCCCGCGGCCTCCCCCGTACCGGCCTCCCCCGCCCGCCCCGCCCCGGCGTACGCGAAGCCGCCCGGAGCCGCCTGCGCCACCCCCGGCTCCGCACCGGCGGGCCCGGAACCGGCCCGGTCCGCCCCGGCCCGGTCCCTGCCCGCCGGAGCCGGGCCCCGGTGCCACAGGGCCACCGGGACGCCGCCCTCCAGGACCGCCTCCACCACCGCCGAGGTCCGCGCCCCGGCCCGGGTGTGGGCCAGGACGCACGCGGGCGCCGGGCCCGCTCCCAGTTCCATGCCGAGTCCGTCGTCCGCGTCCGCGTCGGCCACCACGCGGACCGCGTCCGGGTGCCGGCCGCCCTGGGACCACAGCCAGCGCCATTTGCCACGCCATTCCGCGCCGGTGTCCTCGCGTTCCTGCGGGCAGCGCACCACCACCTGGTGGAGCACCCCCAGCGGCCGGGTGCGCCCGCCCGGGCCGCGCGGGACCGGCCACTGGTCGAAGTCCAGGGCCAGCAGCTCGTACGGCACGTGGAACTCGATCCGCTCCACCGCCCCGGACGGCCGCCCGGCCGCCGCGTCCGCGCCCAATAGCCTGTTCACCGCCGCGAGTTGCCGCACGAGTGCGTCCCGTACCGCGTCCAGCCCGACCGGCTCCCCCTCCGACTCCCAGATGTGCTCGGTCGCCTCCCGGCGCAGCCACATCCGGGCGAGGAACCCGTCCTCCCCGCCCGGCGGCGTCTCCAGGCGCACGTGCAGGACCGTCTTGCGCGGCGGCGGGGGCGGGGGCGGCAGTGCGGGCAGGGCGAGGCGTTCGCGGGTGGCGCGCACCCAGTCGCGCACCCGGGCCGCCCACCGCTCGTCGCCCGCCGCGCCCCGATCCGCGAGGAACCGTACGAAGGGCACCGCGAGCGGCATCCCGGCGGGCCCGCCGTGGCGTTCGTCGAGGTCTTGGGCCACTTCCAGCAGGGTGTCGCCGGGCAGGCCGCCCTGGACGGGGGCCGCGCAGCCGGCCGCCCGGAACGCCCACAGGTACGCCTCGTGGGCGCAGCGCGGCAGGTCGCGGTCCTCGAAGAGCTCGGCGAGTCCGTCCCAGGCGCTCTGGTCGAGGCGGCCCGCGCGCGGCGGCGCCATCCCGGGCACGTCGTCGTCGAGGAAGGAGGAGGCGTCCCAGTCCCGGTCCACGAGGAACTGCGGGAGCTGCCAGCCCTCGCCGCGTTCGCGCAGGCCCAGGAAGGTGTGGTGGATGGAGCGGGCGGTGCCGGCGAGACCGGAGACGGCCTCGCGCACCGGGCGTTCGCCGAGTTCGGCGAGGAGTTCCTCGGTGAAGCGGCCGGCGCCGCGTTCGGCGTCGTTCTTGGCGGCCTCGCCCTCGCGGGAGGCGTACAGCCGGAATTGGCGCCGCCCCGGGACGGTGGAGCCGCCGCCGTAGTCGTTGGTCCCGAAGTTCCAGCGGGGGTCGCGGGGTGCGTCGACCCGGCAGGCGTCCACCAGGGCGGCCTGGTAACGGAAGAGCCTGCGCTTGACGAGGTCGGTGCGCCACCAGCGCAGTGCGGAGTCCAGGTTGAGGTGGCGGATCTGGCCGGGGCGGGCGTCCGCGGACGGCAGCAGCAGTTCGCCGCGGTGCGGATCCGTGTAGCCGTGTCCGGCCCAGAAGACGAGGAGCAGGTCGCCGTCGCACGCGGGGAGTTCGTCGAACAGCGCCGATTTCACGTTCTCCTCGGTCGCCGGCCGGTGCGCGCCGCGCAGGGCCTCCAGCCCGGCCGAGCCGGACCAGTCGAGCGCGTCCGGCTCGTCGAGCGGGGACAGCAACAGCCGCACGTGGCCCGGTGGTACCCCTCCCGGGCCGGTGAGCCAGCGGGCGAACCGCAGGGCGTCGCGGGCCGGGCCGCGCAGGTTCCAGCGACGGCTGATCTCGTACGTCTCGACCCCGGCGACGAGCGCGAAGGTGCGCGGCGCCAGGTCGGGGGGCAGGAGGTCGAGGGGGTTCACCCGATCTCCGCTTCGGCCACCGCCCGTTCGATGCGTGCGTAGAGCGCTTCCTGTTTCCAGTACGCGCTGTGGCAGGCCGGGAAGGGCTGGCGGCTGCCGATCTCCTCGTCGCTGACGCGCGGGTCGCCGGGGAACACGGGCTCGGCGAGGTAGGAGAGCACGTCCTGGCGGTCGTAGACGTTGAGCCAGCGCGGGAAGGCGTACGGGAGTCCGGTGCCCGGTACGACCCCGGCCAGGGCGCCGAGTTCGTGGAGGAAGGGTGCCTGCGAGCCGACGGTGACGAGCAGTTCGACCCCGGGCAGCGGCTCGCCGCGGGCGGCCGCGAGCGCGAGGAGGTCCACCAGGGCGATGCCGCCGAGGCTGTGGCCGATGAGTACGGTCGGCCCCCGCTCGGCGGTGATCCGCTCGTGCAGGAAGGCGCGGAGTTCGGCGCCACGGGCCTGGTAGCGCAGGATGTCGCCGAGGGCGGGGGTGGCCCCGACGGTGAGGGAGCCGCGCCAGGCGTTGAGCAGCGGCTGGGTGGTGACGCGCATCGCGAGCCGGCCGAGGACGGCGGCGGCCCGGGCGCCGGGAACCCGTGCGTCCCCGCCGAGGCGGGCGGTGATCAGCTCGACGAGGCGGTCGCGTTCGGTTCCGGTGCAGTCGGCCTCGGCTCCGGCCGAGGCGAGGGCGGCCGCGGTCACGGCGCGGGCCAGCACCTTGGCCAGCTCCCGGGCCTGCGGCTCGCCGGCGGCCCGGGCCCCGGCGCGGGCGGCCTCGGCGGAGCGGGAGACGCCCTCCAGGGCGGCGGGGAATCCGGCGGCGAGGCCGGTGCCGAGGAGCAGCGCGGCCTGTTCCCCGCCGCCCTGGACCCCGGGGACCTCGGCGAGCAGGTCCAGCACGCGCTCGCCCGCGGACTGCACGCCGGGCATCGCGTAACCGGCGTCGATGGCGTCGCCGAAGGCGTCGTCGACCCCACCGCCGACCCCACCGCCGAACCCGCCGCCGAAGGCGTCGTCGAAGGTGTCGTCGAGCCCGCCTTCGGGGCCGCCCCCGCGGTGGCCGCCGGCTCCGGTGTCCCAGCCGGCTTCGGCCAGCACCCGCAGTTCGCAGAGCGGGTCGGCGATGAGCAGCCCCCACTCGGCGACCTCCTCCTCGTCGGCTCCGGGGGCCGCGCCGGGGGCGCCCAGTCCGGGCACCGAGCGTCCGTGGGCGCTCAGGGTGGCCCCGTACCGCTCGCCCCAGAAGCAGGAGTCGACGGCGGCGCCGGGGAACCGGGCGGTCAGCCGGTCCCGGACCAGGGCGAAGAGCGTGTCGTGCCGCTCGCGCCGCACCCCCGTGCCGTGCACAAACAGAAATCGCATCGCGGTTCCGCCCCCTCGCACCGTCGCCCCCGCTCGGCACGATAGCGCCGCGCGGCGAACAGGGCCCCTGGAACGTGCAGTTCGGATGGCCCGTGCAACCACCCAACCCACGCCTATCAATCACCTGTCACATGTGAAATATTACTCCCGCTCCAGCCAACCCGACCGGCCGGAACCTCCCGGCCGGAATCTCCCGGGCGGAATCTCCGGGCCCGAACCTCCCGGCCCGAACCTCCCGGACCCGAACCTCCGCACCGGAACCGCCAGAAAGGTCAGCTACGTTGCGCAGACTCGCTGCGGTGGGAGCGGCGATATCACTCGCCCTCCTCGCCGCCCCCGCGCTCGCCGCCACCGCCGCCCCGGCCCCGCCGCCCACCCCGCCGTCCGCCGGGCAGCAGCGGGCCGAGGGCGGGCAGGCCGCCGCCCCGGCCCCCGCACCCCTGGAGCTCCAGCGCCAGGCCCTGCGCCGCCAGGCCCTCGAAGAGGTGGCCGCGGGCCGCCCCGGCGGCCTGCGCGCCGAGGCCGACGGCACCTTGCCGCGCAAGGCCAAGGTCGGCAAGCGGTACGTCGAACTGGCCCAGGAGCGCCAGGACAAGGTCTTCGTGATCCTCGCCGAGTTCGGCGACCAGGTGGACAACACCACCGAGTTCGAGGGCAAGCCGCGCTTCGGCGGCGCCCCGGGCCCGGCGCACAACACGATCGGCAAGCCGGCCGTGGACGACAACCACACCCTGTGGCGCAAGGACTTCGACCGGGCCTTCTACCAGAAGCAGTTCTTCTCCGCCGACCCGCAGTCCGCGTCCCTGCGCGCCTACTACCGGCTCCAGTCCTCCGGCCGGTACGACATGGACGGCACGGTGACCGACTGGGTCAAGCTCCCCTGGAACGAAGCCCGTTACGGCACCGACAACTGCTCCGAGTCCGGTCAGTGCCGGACCAACTGGGACATGATCCGGGACGCCACGGACTCCTGGTACAAGTCCGAGCTCGGACAAGGCCGTACGGCCGAACAGATCAAGGCGCAGCTCGCCGAGTACGACGTGTGGGACCGCTACGACGCCGACCACGACGGGAACTTCGACGAGCCGGACGGCTATCTCGACCACCTCGTCGTCGTCCACGCGGGCAAGGACGGCACCTGGGGCGGCGGTGCGCAGGGCAAGGACGCCGTGTGGGCGCACCGCTGGTTCGCCTACTGGAACCAGGCCGGCAGCGCGGGCCCCGACGGCAACAAGGCGGGCGGCACCCCGGTCGGCGACACCGGCATCTGGGCCGGGGACTACCTGACCGGCGGGGAGAACAGCGGCGCGGGCCTCTTCGCGCACGAGTTCGGGCACGATCTGGGCCTGCCGGACCTGTACAGCTCGGACGGGGACAACGGCGTCAACTTCTGGTCCCTGATGTCCTCCGCGTCCTACCTGGGCAAGGGGCGGCGCTCCACGGGCGAGTTCCCGGGCGACCTCGACCCCTGGAGCAAGCTGCAACTGGGCTGGCTCCAGTACACGGAGGCCGACGCGGGCCGCACGACGCGGGCCACGCTCGGGGTGTCCGGCTACAACACCGAGGATCCGCAGGCGATGCTGGTGCACCTGCCGCCGTCCTCGACCACCACCGAGCTCGTCGACCCGTACGAGGGCGCCGCCCAGTGGTGGAGCGGTACGGGTGATTTCATGGACAACACCCTGTCGCGCACGCTCGACCTCTCGGGGCTCGCTGCCGGGACGCCGGCCTGCCTGGACGCCCGGGTCTGGTACGACATCGAGCAGGACTTCGACTACCTGACCGTGGAGGCCTCCACGGACGGCGGAACCGGCTGGACCGCGCTGCCGGGCACGGTGGACGGCACGCCGATCGGGGACAAGGGGATCTCCGGCACCTCGGCCGGCTGGACGCGGCTCTCGGTCCCGCTGACCCGATTCGCCGGTACGGCCGTCCAGTTGAGGCTGCGGGTCATCTCCGACAGCAACACGCACGGCAAGGGCGTCACCTTCGACGACATCCGCGTCACGGCGGGCGACGACGGCCGGGTACTGCTGCGCGACGGGGCGGAGCAGGGCGCGAACGGCTGGACCGCGGTCAAGTGGTCGCGCACGGAAGGCCGTACGGGCAGCGAGCGGCACCCGCGCGCCTACTTCGTGGAGAACCGCCGCTACACCGGCTACGGAAGCCTGCTGCGGACGGGTCCGTACAACTTCGGCTTCACGGGCGACACGGTGGAGTTCTACCCGTACCAGCAGGGCGTGCTGGTCTGGCTCTGGGACACCGCGTACAGCGACAACACCACCAGGGCGCACCCCGGCGGCGGCCTCCTGCTGCCCGTGGACGCCCGGCCCGACCCGCTCACGAACGCGGACGGCACCCTTCTGAACGCCCGGGCGCAGACCTTCGACGCGCCCTTCTCCCTCGGCAGGAGCGACCGGATCGTCCTGCACAAGGCGGGCGCGGCCACCGTGATCCCGGCCCGCGACGGCGTACCGGTCTTCGACGACCGCCACGGCTCGTACTGGAACGCGCAACAGCCGCAGCTCGGGGTCAAGGTGCCGGACACCGGGACCCGGCTCGCGGTGGTGAAGGAGGCCGCGGGCGGGGCACTGACGACGGTGCAGCTCAGCCCGTCGAAGTGACCCGCCGAAGCTGAACCGGGAGGGCTCGGCGGCGACCGCCGGTCAGTGGCGCACCAGGCGGAACGGGTGCCCGGCCGGATCGGCGTAGACCCGCCGGCCCTCCGCGGCCCGCCCCCGTACGCGCCTACGCGCCCCGGCGCTCGCCCCGGCGGGCCGGCGGGCCGTGGTGGGCCGGGTAGGCGGTGGTGTGGGGGTTCTCCGTCAGGTGCCGCTTGGACAGGACGCGGACCATCGTGACGGGGTCGAGCAGGGTGCCCGGCGGCCGGGTCAGCGACAGCACCCCGAAGAAGCGGGAGGCGATCGCCTGGTCGGTGTTGGCTCCCGCCATCACCCGGGACATGTAGCGCTGCAGGACCCGCGTGGCCCGGTCCGGCGCCGGTCCCTCCGTCACCGCGTACCGCATGTCCTCGCTGGTGGCGATCTGCCAGGGCACCGCGGCCGTCGCGAGGGTCCGGCGCTGGATCCGGCGGGAGGCCGCGGCGATCTCCTCCGGGTTCAGGGTGCGGATCTCCTTGGCCAGGGCCTCCGCGGCGAGCGCGGCGACCGTCATCCCGTGCCCGTACACGGGGTTGACCCGGCAGGCGGCGTCTCCGAGGACCAGGAACCCGGCCGGCCAGCGCTCCAGGCGCTCGTAGTGGCGCCATTCGTTGACCGTGTTCCGGAAGACGGTGGGCGAGGACAGCGGGACCGCACCCCGGATGGCGTCGTACAGGGCGGGACTGCGCAGGCTCCGGGCGAACGGGAGGAACTCCTCGTCCCGTGCGGACGGGGCGTGTTCGCCGTTGCCGACGAGGGTCACCAGCCAGCGCTTGCCGTCCAGCGGCATCAGCACGCCGCCGCGCGGGAGTTCGGGCCGGCCCTGGACGTACATGCCCTGCCAGCGCCGGTCCGGATCGTCCGGGATCTCGAAGTAGCGGCTGGAGTAGCCGAGATGGGAGTCGTAGCGGGTGACCGCCGGAGCGGGGTGGCCGAGCGCCGTGAGCCAGGCGGGGGCCTTGGAGGAGCGTCCCGTCGCGTCGACGACGAGGCCCGCGTCCAGCCGCTCGCCGCCGCGCAGTTCCACGCCGGTCACGCTGCGGCCGTCGGGCCCGGCCACGAGTCCCGTGGCGGCCGCACCGGACCGGACCCGTACGCGCGGGTTGCGGAGCACTTGCGCCCGCACCGTCGAGTCGAGCAGCTCCCGGCTCGCGAGCAGCACCCTGGCCCCCGACACGGGCCCGAACCAGTCGGCCGGACTGAGCCAGAGGAAGTCGCGCGGCGAGTCGAAGAGGCCGGCCCCCGCCGCCACCAGTGTGCCGGTGATGCCAGGCAGCATCAGCTCGATCAGCTCCGCACCCCGCGACCACAGGATGTGCGCGTGCCGGGACTGGGGTATTCCGGGCCTGAACACCGTTTCGCCCGGCGGTAGTTCGTCCCGCTCGATCAGGGTGACCCGGGGGAACCGCATCGCGAGCACGCGTGCGGCCAGCAGCCCGGCCATACCCGCGCCGAGGACCACGGCATGGTCCCCGGCCCGGTCCTCCGTGTGCGGGCCGGCCTGCGGGCCGGTGGTGCGTAGGTGGTTGTCCGTTGCGTCGTCGTCCATGCCGCCGAGTGTGGACGCGGACGGGGCGGCCTGGTCAGGGCCCGGACGGGGCGCCCGGGGGCTCGGCGGGGGCGGACGGGCTCATACCGGGGCGCGCCCCCGCCGGGACCTCTGCCGGGACCCCAGCCAGGACACCTGCCAGGCCCCCGCCGGGACCCCTGCCCGGCCCCCGCCCGCCCCCGCCCGCCTCCCCCTCCCCCGCGTCAGGGGCAGAGGACGGTCCAGGTGACCTTCACGTGCCCGCCGTCGTCCCCGTGGAACTCGCTGGTACGGGTCCCCGGCTGGTCGGTGTACGGATCCCAGGCCACGGTGCCCCGGGCGACCAGGTCGTCGGCCGAGGAGGCGTCGTGGTCCCAGAGGAACACGCCGATCTCGAAGGGCCCGGGCCCGTACGCGGCCCCCGAGCCGACGCGCTGGTAGAAGTACGGGTCGGGGTCGGTGCGGCTGCCCCGGTTGGGGAAGGTCGACGGGTCCGAGGCGGAGCGCGACCACACGGCGGTGCGCGCGCCGTCGCCGGTCCGGACCGCGATGTCCCCGTAGAGCGCGGGGCGGGTCGTGCCGTCGTCGAAGTAGGTCAGCTCCGCCCGGTCCACGCGGACCCGGCAGGCGGGAAGACCCTGCGCCGGGGTGACGGTGTAGGTGACGGAGGCCTCGCCGCCGTCGACTCCGGCCATCGTGGCGGTGAACCGGCCGAAGCCGAGGGACGGCTCCCAGTGCACCCGGCCGGCGGCCATCACGTCGTCGTTGTTCCCGGCGCTGTAGTCGGCGTCGGTGAGGTGGGCGGTGACGGTCGCCCGGCCGCTGAAGACCTGGCTGCGGGTGCTGTCGTCGAGCCCGAACCAGGGATCGTGGTCGGGGAAGGCGGTGGCGCCGGACCGGTCCCGGTGCCACAGCGGGCGGGCCGTCCCGTCGGCGGTCAGGGTGAGGCCGTCGTACAGCTCGGGTCCGCTCTCCCCGGTGGAGGTGAACCGGGCGGAGTCGACGGTGATCCGGAACGGCCCTTCCTTCAGCTCGACTTCGCTCACCGGGTCCTGGGAGAACTCGGCGACGATCTGCCAGCGGACCCAGTCGTTGCCGAGCAGTCCGTAGTGCGAGGGGCAGCCGCTGTCGCCCACCGGCAGCACGTGGTTGACGGCTCCCGCCAGCTCGGTGGAGCGCGGGGCCCGGCTGTCGCCGGGCGGGATCTGCTGGTCGCAGGCGGAGCTGAAGGTGACGTAGCGAGTGGTCCCCGGGGTTTCGTCGCCCGCGTTGAGGGAGGCGAGGAAGGGGCTGCCGGGGCTCATGTCCGCGAGGGAGGCCGCGTGGATGTCGCAGAAGGTGGCGAAGGGGCCGCAGGGCGCGGCGTCCCCCGCCCCGTGGTTCGGCCCGCCGAGCGAGACCCAGGCCCGGACCCGCGAACTCCCGCCGTCCTTGAGGTACTTGCGCGTCAGCAGGGAGCCCATGCTGTGCGCGACCACGTCGACGGGGCGGCCGGCGAACCGTGCGGTGAGGAAGGCGCCGAAGCGGGCGGCGTTGGAGTCGTTGGTGGCGGCCCAGTCGTAGCCGAACTCGGCGAGGTCACCGGCGAGCCACCCCTGGGCGAGCAGATGGTCCTCCAGCCCGTCCAGGGAGGCGGCGGTGTCCCCGAACCCGTGCACGAGGACGACCGGCGTACGCCGCTGCGCCCGTACGCCGCCCGCACCGCTCTCCGCGGCCTGCGCGGCCTGAGCGGCCTGCCCGGGCTGAGCAGCCCGCGCCGTCGGGGCCGCGAGCAGGCCGGAAACGAGCGCCGCGGCGAGGACCGCGGCCAGGGCGAGGAGCATCGGGAACAACAGGGGCACGGGCAGGGCGGATCTGCGCATGGCTCTCCCAGGGACGCGGCGTGACACGACCGGCCCGGAGCCCGGATCCCGGGACTCGACAGCCTGAAGTGACTGGCGAGTAGCAAGCTAACCCCCGGGGATTCAGCGCGATAGAGCCGCGTACGAGACTCCGGTGAGCTTTTCGGAGGCGGCCCAGAGCCGTTCGCCGGACTTGTCGTCCAGGGTCCATTTCGCCCGCCAGGAGCGGTGCGGCGCGCCGCGGAGGCTGAACCGCGGCCCGATGAACTCGTCCGGCCGGACCCCTGGGGCGGTGGCCGCGTACAGGGTGGGCAGCGCGCCGGAGGCCGCGGACTGGGCGATGAGCCCGTTGCCGATGAGGACGCCGAGGCCGTTGGCGGCGACCGCGAGCCGTGAGGTGAGGGTGGTGCCCGCCTGCGGGGCCGCCGCGGCGTGCAGGTTGGTGGCGGCGTAGCCGGGGTGGGCGGCGGCCGCGACGATCCCGGATCCGGCGGCCGCGAGGCGCCGGGCGAGCTCGTGGGTGAAGAGCAGGTTCGCGGTCTTGGAGCGGCCGTAGGCGATCCAGCGCCGGTAGTTGCGCTCGCTGCCCAGGTCCTCGTGGTCCACGTCCCCGAAGGCGTGGAAGCCGCTGGAGAGGCTGACGATCCGGGCCCCGGGCGGCGCGCCGAGGAGCCGGGGCAGCAGCAGTCCGGTGAGGGCGAAGTGCCCGAGGTGGTTGACCCCGAACTGCGTCTCGAACCCGTCGGCGGTGCGGCCGTAGGGCAGCGCCATCACGCCGGCGTTGTTGACGAGGAGATCGAGGGTGCCGGGGCCCGGGCGTCTCCCGTACGCAGCCGCGAACTCCCGTACGGACGCCAGATCGGCCAGGTCCAGCGCCATGAACTCCACATCGGCGCCCGGCACTTCACCCCGTATCGCAACCTCGGCGGCCCGCCCCCGGGCCGCGCTCCGGCAGGCCAGCACCACCGAGGCGCCGTGGCGCGCGAGTTCCCTGGCGGCGGCGTAGCCGATCCCGCTGTTGCCTCCGGTGACGACGGCCGTGCGTCCGCTCTGGTCCGGCATCCGGGTGGCCTTCCAACCCGCCATGGCAGCTCCTCCGCTCCCGGCGGCCCCGTGGCCCACCGGCCCCCGCACCCTACTCCCGGCATCGGGGCGGGCCGGGGACGGCGGAGCCTGGACGGGCCCGCGCGGGCCGAGTAGAACGGTCGGGGGCCGAGTAGCAGCCCGGCGACCGGGCCGGGCCAGAGGATGCGTACGTACGGCATCGGGGGGAAGGCGGGCGGGATGGTGCGCGGGGGCGGACGGCGGGGTGGGGTGGGGCTGCTCGCCCTCGTGGTGGGGCTGCCGTTGCTGGTGGCCGGGCTCGTGGTCGCGGTGGTGTTCGCGGCCACCGGTGTGTTCGCGCCGAGCCCGCTGCACCGGGCGGTGGACGAGTACCTCGACGCGGTGGGCGGCGGCGGCCCGGCCCCCGCGGCGGCGCAGGGGTGCCCCGGCGCCGCGGCCGACCCGGCCGCCGTCCTGCACGGCATCGCGGCGACCTTCGGCCACGACATCGTGTCCTCCACCGAGAGCGGCGGCGACGCGTCGGTCAACGTCGACCTCACCCCGCCGGCGGGCGGTCCGGTCGCGGTGGTCCTGGAGCTCCACCGCACCGGCGACGACTGGCAGGTCTGCTCCGCCTCCACCGGCCGGGTGTCGATCGACGCCGACCCGTTCTGAGCCGCGGACGGTTCAGAACTTCGGGTCCGGGGACTGGGCCGCGCACAGCTCCGCGGCCTCCTCCTTCGTCTCGACGGAGGGAGGGGAACCGTCGAGCGGCAGGCGCGCGGTCTCCTTCATGCAGGCCACCGCGATGATGCCGACCAGCGCCGCCCCCATCGAGTAGTAGGCGGGCATCAGGTTCGAGCCGCTCCAGCCGATCAGGGCGGTGACCACCAGCGGGGTCGTCCCGCCGAAGAGCGAGGTCGACAGGTTGTAGCCGACCGACAGGGAGCCGTACCGGACCCGCGTCGGGAACAGGGCGGGCAGGGCGGCGGACATCGTCGCGAGCATGCAGACGAGCGACAGCCCCAGCGCCAGCATGCCCAGCCCGACCGTGAGGACCCCGCCCTGGCGGATCAGCAGGAACGCGGGCAGGGAGAGCAGGAAGAACCCCGCCATGCCCGTCATCAGCACCGGCTTGCGGCCGAAGCGGTCGGAGAGCTTGCCGACCCGGCTGATCACCAGCATCAGGAGGACCATCATGCCCAGCAGGACGAGCAGGCCGTGGGTCTCGCTGTAGCCCAGCTCGTCGGACAGGTAGGTCGGCAGGTACGACAGCACCAGGTAGACGTTGATGTTGTACGCGCCGACCAGGCAGACGCACAGGACCAGCGTCGGCCAGTAGTCGCGGAAGATCGTCGCGAGGTCGCCCTTGGTGCTGGTCTCCGCGGTGCCCGCAGCGTGCGGGGCGTGCGCGGCCTGCGGGGCGTGCGCGAGGTCCGGGGTGTCCGCGGCGTGGGCGGCCTGCGGGGCGAGCGCCTTGCCGCCCTCCAGCCGCTGGAAGGCGGGGGTCTCGTCCAGGCGCAGCCGCAGGTACAGGCCGACCAGGCCCAGCGGCCCGGCGACGAGGAAGGGGACGCGCCAGCCCCAGGTCTCCATCTGGCCGTCGTCGAGCACGGCGTACAGCGTGGTGACGAGGCCGGCCGCGCCGACGTACCCGGCCAGGGTGCCGAACTCCAGGAAGCTGCCGAAGAACCCGCGGCGCTTGTCGGGGGCGTACTCGGCGATGAAGGTGGAGGCGCCGCCGTACTCACCGCCGGTCGAGAAGCCCTGGACCATGCGGAACAGGATCAGCAGGGCGGGGGCCCACAGGCCGATCGCGTCGTGCGAGGGGATGAGCCCGATCGCGAAGGTGCCCACCGCCATCATGATCATGGTGAGCGCGAGGATCCGCTTGCGGCCGAGGCGGTCGCCCATCGGGCCGAAGAACATCCCGCCCAGCGGCCGGACCAGGAAGGCCACGGCGAAGGTGGCGAACGAGGACAGCAGCTGCGTGGCGTCGTTCCCGGACGGGAAGAAGACGTGTCCGAGGGTGACGGCCAGGTAGGAGTAGATGCCGAAGTCGAACCACTCCATGGCGTTTCCGAGCGAGGCCGCCTTGACGGCGCGCATGACCGTCGCCTCGTCCGTGACGGTGATGTCCGTCCGGCGGAGTCGGGGATTCCGGCGCTGCCTGACGGCACGGAAGAGAACGGGATGGCGCTTGACCGCTTCGGGATCGGCCACCTGCGGGGGATGGGGGGCCACCATGGGCCGGTCCTTTCCTCGGTGGGTGTTCCAGCCATCCCTTCTGCGCGGTCGTCGTGCCCGCAAACGATCCGGACGGCCGAATGCGATGTGGATCACACCGTTCCGGTGCCCGGGAGCGCCGCCCCCGCCCGCCGGGGGCGCGGGGCGGGCCCAGTAGGCTGCGGGTCCACCCGCTTCCCGTACCCCGAGGTCCACCCAGTGAGCTCCGCACCGCCCCCCGTACCCGTGTCGGTCGTCGGCCTCGGCGCAGACGGCTGGGGCGGGCTCACCGCGCCCGGCCGGGCCGCGCTGGCCGGGGCGGAGGTGCTGATCGGCGGGCCCCGGCAGCTGGACCTGCTCCCGGCCGGGGAGTGCGGCGGCGCCCGCGTGGCGTGGCCCAGCCCGCTGCGCCCGGCCGTGCCCAAGCTGATGGCGGAGCACGCGGGACTCCGCATCGCGGTGCTGGCCAGCGGCGACCCGATGTTCTACGGGATCGGCCGCGCCCTGTCCGAGGAACTCGGCCCGGGCGCCCTGCACGTGCTGCCGCACCCCTCCTCCGTGTCCTACGCCTGCGCCCGCCTCGGCTGGCCGGTGGAGGACACCGAGGTGGTCACCGTGGTCGGCCGCCCCGTGGCCCGGCTCGCGGCCGCGCTGTACGAGGGCCGCCGGGTCCTGGTGCTGAGCGCCGGAGCACTGACCCCGAACGAGATCGCCGCTCTGCTTCGAGAGCGGGGCTTCGGCCGCAGCCGGATGCGCGTCCTGGAACAGCTCGGCTCCGAGCACGAGGACACGTACGAGGGCCTCGCCCAGAGCTGGGACCACCCGGCGGGCGACCCCCTCAACGTGGTCGCCGTCGACTGCCGCCGCGACCCGCGTACCGAAGTCCCCCGGCTCGGCGCGACCCCCGGTCTGCCCGACGCCGCCTACGAGCACGACGGCCAGCTCACCAAGCGCCACGTCCGCGCCGCCACCCTGTGCGCCCTCGCCCCGGCCCCCGGCGAACTCCTGTGGGACATCGGCGGCGGCTCCGGCTCCATCGGCATCGAGTGGATGCGTACGCACCCCTCCTGCCGGGCGGTGACCGTGGAGCGGGTGACGGAGCGGGCCGCGCGGATCACCCGTAACGCGGCCGCGCTCGGCGTGCCCGGCCTGCGCGTGGTCACCGGCTCGGCACCCGGCGCGCTCGCCGGACTGCCCGCCCCCGACGCGGTGTTCATCGGCGGCGGCCTGACCGCGCCGGGCCTGCTCGACGCGGCCTGGGAGGCCCTGGGACCCGGCGGCCGGCTCGTGGTCAACACCGTCACCCTGGAGTCGGAGGCGGTCCTCACCGACCGCTACCGCCGCCACGGCGGCGAACTCGTCAAACTGGCCGTCGCGCACGCCGTACCGGTCGGCGGTTTCACCGGCTGGCGCCAGGCGATGCCCGTCACCCAGTGGACGGTCACCAAGCCGTACCCGCCCCACGAGCACTCCGAGCCCGATCAGCTCGCCCAGCCCGACCAGCCCGCCCAGCCCGCCCAGCTCGCCCAGCCCGACCAGGCCGACCAGCCCGACCCCGAAATGGTGGACCAGACGATATGACCGTGTACTTCATCGGTGCGGGCCCCGGCGCCGCCGACCTGATCACGGTGCGCGGCGCCCGGACCCTGGCCGCCGCCCCCGTCTGCCTGTACGCGGGCAGCCTGGTCCCGCGCGAGCTGCTCGCCGAATGCCCGCCGGACGCCCGCCTGATCGACACCGCGCAGCTGAACCTGGACGAGATCGTCGCCGAGTGCGTACGCGCCCACGCGGCGGGCCAGGACGTGGCCCGGCTCCACTCCGGCGACCCGTCCGTCTTCAGCGCCGTGGCGGAGCAGATGCGGCGGCTCGACGCGGCCGGCATCCCCTACGAGGTCGTCCCCGGCGTCCCCGCCTTCGCCGCGGCGGCCGCCGCGCTGAAGCGGGAGCTGACCGTCCCCACCGTCGGCCAGACCGTGATCCTGACCCGCGTCTCCCAGCAGGCCACGCCGATGCCGCCCGGCGAGGACCTCGCCACGCTGGGCCGCAGCGGGGCGCTCCTCGTCCTCCACCTGGCCACCCGCTACGTGGACCGGGTCGTGGACGAACTCCTGCCGCATTACGGGGCCGAGTGCCCGGCGGCGGTGGTCGCGATGGCCAGCCGCCCCGACGAGCTGATCCTGCGCGGAACGCTGGCCGACATCGCCGCCCAGGTGAAGGAGGCCGGACTGGTCCGCACGGCCGTCATCCTGGTCGGCCGCACGCTGGGCGCCGAGCAGTTCCGCGACAGTCACCTGTACTCCGCCGAGCGCGACCGGCATGCCTGCTGATCCGGCCGCCGGCGCGGGTCCCCACGTCCTGATCCTCGGCGGCACCACGGAGGCCCGCCGCCTCGCGGAGGCGCTGGCCGCCGCCCCGGGCTCTCCCCGGGTGACCACCTCCCTGGCCGGCCGGGTCGCCGCGCCGGTGCTCCCGCCCGGCGGGACCCGCATCGGCGGCTTCGGCGGTCCCGGCGGGCTGGCGGCCTGGATCACCGCACACGGGGTCACGCACCTGGTCGACGCCACGCACCCGTTCGCGGAGCGGATGAGCTTCAACGCGGCGCAGGCGGCGGCCCTTTCGGGCGTCCCCCTGCTCGCCCTGCGCCGTCCGGGCTGGTCGCCCGGCCCCGGGGACGACTGGCACTTCACGGACTCCCTCACGGAGGCGGCCGCCCGCCTCCCCGCCCTGGGCACCCGCGCCTTCCTGACGACCGGCCGCATGGGCCTGAACGCCTTCGCGCACCTCACGGAGCCCTGGTTCCTGGTGCGTTCGGTGGATCCGCCGGCGGGTCCGGTCCCGCCGCGCCTGGAAGTCCTCCTGGCCCGGGGCCCGTTCACCCTTGCGGACGAGCGGCAGCTCCTCTCCCGCCACCGCATCGACCTCCTGGTCACCAAGGACAGCGGCGGCTCGGCCACCGCCCCCAAACTCGCCGCAGCCCGCGAGGCGGGCGTCCCGGTCCTGGTGGTCCGGCGCCCCCCGATCCCGAACGGCGTCCAGCAGACCCCGTCGGTGGATGAAGCCCTGGCCTGGCTGTCCCTCTGAGGCCCCGCCCGGCCCCGCGCCTCGGACCCCGGCACCATCCAGCCCCTGCGGCGTTCGAGGAGCGGGGGTCCGGGGGCAGGCCCCCGGCAACGGCGCCGCACGCGGCAACGGGTCCGGGCAGCGCCCGGGGAACGGTGGAAGGGCGGGCAGGGGACCCAGCCCCGCAGGGCCAACCCACCCGTACCCGGCCCGGGGCCCCGCGGCCCGGCCCCCACCCGCCCGGGACGGAGCCCGGGGAGGCGGGCCTCACCAGTCGAGCCGGCCGGCGTCAGCCGTAGCGCCGCGGCGTCCAGGTCACCCGCGACCCGTCCGGTCGCTCCGTGACCTGGGTCTGGGACGAGCCGATCAACAAAATCGTCCGCATGTCCACCTCGGACGGCTCCAGTTCGCCCAGCGTGACGATCCGGACCGACTGCTCGGGCCCGCCCACATCACGCGCGACGACCACCGGCGTCTGCGGTGCGCGCAGCTCCAGGAGCAGTTCGCGGGCCTGCGCCACCTGCCAGTTCCGGCTCCGCGAGCCCGGGTTGTACAGGGCCAGTACGAGATCCGCCGCGGCGGCCGCACGCAGCCGCTCCGCGATGACCTCCCAGGGCTTGAGCCGGTCGGAGAGGGAGATGGTCGCGTAGTCGTGGCCCAGCGGGGCCCCGGCCGCGGCGGCCGCCGCGTTGGCGGCCGTCACCCCGGGCAGGACCCGTACGGGCACGTCCTTGTACTCCGGCTGCCCCGCGACCTCCAGGACGGCGGTGGCCATCGCGAAGACGCCGGGGTCACCGCCGGAGACCACGGCGACCCGCTTCCCCCGCCGTGCGAGGTCGAGCGCGAACTCCGCGCGCTCCGACTCCACCTTGTTGTCCGAGCCGTGCCGGATCTGACCCGGCTTGACCGGGACCCGGTCCAGGTACGTCGTGTACCCGACCAGCACCTCGGCGTCGGCCAGTACCCGCCGCGTCTCGGCGGTCAGCCACAGCGGCCCGGCCGGGCCGGTGCCGACGACGGCGACCTCGCCGGGGCCGGACGGCACGCTGCCCGGGTTCCCGATCCGGCTGGGCACCACGGCGACGGCGAAGTAGGGGACGGATTCGGGGTCGGTGTCCGCCAGCACCCCGGTCCGCTCCCCCGCCATCGTGGCGCGCTCCACGTAGCGCGCCTCCGCGAGCCGGCCGCTGTTCTCCATGGCCCGCCGGATGGCGGGGAAGGTGCGGCCGAGCTTCATCACGACCGCCGAGTCGGTGGCGGCGAGGCGGGCCGTGAGCTCCTCCTCGGACAGGGTGCCGGGCAGGATCGTCAGCACCTCCTCGCCCTCCACGAGCGGCATGCCGAGCCGGGCGGCCGCGGCGCTCACCGAGGTGACCCCGGGGATCACCTCGGTCTCGTACCGGCCGGAGAGCCGCTTGTGCATGTGCATGTACGAGCTGTAGAAGAGCGGGTCGCCCTCCGCGAGCACGGCCACGGTGCGGCCGGCGTCGAGGTGGGCGGCGAGCCGGGCGGCGGAGACCTCGTAGAACTCCTCCATCGCGCCCTGGTAGCCGCCGGGGTGGTCGGTGGTCTCGGTGGTGACCGGGTAGACCAGCGGCTCCTCGACGTGGTCCGCGCGCAGGTGCTTCGCGGCGATGGAGCGGGCGATCGAGCGGCCGTGGCGGGCCGAGTGGTACGCGACCACGTCGGCCTCCGCGATGACCTCGACGGCGCGCAGCGTCATCAGCGAGGGGTCGCCGGGCCCGAGCCCCACTCCGTAAAGCCGTCCGGCGCTCATTCGGCCACGCTCGCGATGGCGTTGATCGCGGCCGCGGCCATGGCGCTGCCGCCGCGCCGGCCCCGGACGATCAAGTGGTCGAGTGCGGAGGGGTGTTCGGCGAGGGCGTCCTTGGACTCGGCGGCGCCGATGAATCCGACGGGGACACCGATGACCGCGGCGGGGCGCGGGGCGCCCTCCTCGATCATCTCCAGCAGCCGGAAGAGCGCGGTCGGCGCGTTCCCGACGGCGATCACCGATCCCTCCAACAGGCCCCGGTCCCGCCAGACTTCGAGGGCGGCGGCGCTGCGCGTCGTGCCCATCTTCGCGGCGAGTTCCGGCACGGCCGGGTCGGAGAGGGTGCAGATCACCTGGTTGTCGGCGGGCAGCCGCTTGCGGGTGACCCCGCTGGCGACCATCTGCACGTCGCACAGGATCGGCGCACCGGCCTCCAGGGCGGCGCGCGCCCGCAGGACGACCTCGGGCGTGTACCCCAGGTCCCGGGTGAGGTCGGTCATGCCGCAGGCGTGAATCATGCGCACCGCGACCTGGGCGACCGAGGCGGGCAGCCCGGAAAGGTCCGCCTCGGCGCGGATCGTGGCAAAGGACTGGCGGTAGATCTCGGCGCCGTCCTTCTCGTACTCGAACACGGTGTACTCGCTCATTTCTTCACTGCGTCTTCGGACACTCGGGGTTGGCTGCGCGCGTCGGCGACGGCCTGGGCAAGTTCGTGGGACGGCACGGGGCGGCCGTCGAGCCGGTATCCGTCGGGGGTGGCGACGAGGTCGACCCAGGCGGTGCCGCGCGGGTGCCCGCACCGGCGCTCGCACCCGGACCAGTGCACGGGCACGCCGCCGGGCCCGGCCTGCGGCGCCCCGCCGTCCGCACCTCCGGCGTCCACTGCGGCCCGCGCGTCGGCGCGTACGTCGGACAGCGCTTTGGCGCAACCCGGCTGCCCGGTACAGGCGGTGACGGACTCCCAGGGGCCGTCGGGCGCCACGGACAGGCCGGCGGCCACGAGCCGCGCGTAGCCGTCGACCGGCCGCCGGATGCTCGCGCGGGGCAGGACGATGCTCCGCCAGGGGGTGATCCGCAGCTCGCCGTCGTCCTCCCCGGCGGCCGCGACGCTCACCAGGAGCCGCCACTGGCCGGCGGTGAGCCGTCCGAGCGGGGGCAGGACGCACAGCGGCGCCCGGTCACCGGCGTCGGCACCGGCACCGGCACCGGCGCCCCAGGGCTGGGGCTGCGGCGCGTACGGCCAGGCCACGACGGGAACGACGGCCGCGGCGATGCCCGCCGCCCCGAGCCGGGCCGCGAACTCCCGGGTCCCCAGGGCGTGTTCGGCGGGCAGTTCGGACACCCGCCAGGCGCGGGTACCGGCGGCGTCCGCGGAGTCCAGGAAGTACTCGGCGGCGAGCAGCGCCGCCCGCGGTGCGTCGGCGGCGTCCACCTCTACGGCGCCCGGGGCCGCGCCCAGCCGGACCAGGGCCCGGCCCCGCGGTCCGCCGAGCACGGTGACATCGGGGTCGAGCGCGGCGACGTCTCCGCGCCCGTCGTCGACGGCGAACAGGAACCGGCCGGACAGGGCCGTCGCCCGGGTGCTCGCGCACAGCAGCCGGTCCAACTCGCCGACCCAGGGCGTCACATGGGGCCGCTCGGAGCCCAGGAGCCCGGACAGCGGGGTCGCCACGATGTTCCGTACCCGCTCGTGGCCGGGGGCGGGCAGCAGCCCGGCCCCGTCGAGCAGCTCCGCCAGCCCCGCACCGCACCCTTCGGCGAGCCCGCGCAGCTGGACGTTGCCGCGCGAGGTGAGCTCCAGGTGCCCGTCGCCGAAGCGGTCGGCGGCCAGCGCCAGCACGGAGGCCTGCCGGGCGGTCAGCAGACCTCCCGGGAGCCGGACCCGCGCCAGGTACCCGTCGTCGGCGGCATGCAGGCGCAGCGCGCCGGGGCAGGCGTCGCCGCGATCCCGTATGACGGGTTCGTCCCGCACGGTGGCGGAGGGGGGCGTGGGCATGGCGGCGAGCATACCCACGATTCTGCGCCCGCCCCCTGTGGCCCACACCACCCCGTTCCAGCCTGAAGCCCGCCCGAATCCAGCCCCCACCCCGCCTCCCCGACCACGGCCCGGGCCCCACCCGAGCCTCCCGTGCCCCGCCCGAACCGGCCCGGACCCCCGCGTGCCGCCGAGCGGGGCCGAAGTCCCCTACCCGCCCTTCCGCCATCCCCCGGGCTCCGTCCGGGGGGACCCCAGCCGGCCTCCGCCCCGGCCACCAGCACCGGCCAGGCCGGACGGGACCCCCGGGCTGCACCCGGACCCCCGGGCTGCACCCGGACCCCTGGGCTGCACCCGGACCCCCGGTGCTCCGCCCCGGACCCCGGCCCTCGAACGCCGGACGGCCGAAGGGGCCCGGGGCGTCGGGGAATCCGCCCCCTCCGGCCCTCGAGGAGCGGGACCGCGGGGGCCGCGCCCCCGGCGGCGGGGCCGCGCCCGGGGCTGCCGTGCCCCCGGAGGGCCCCCGCTCCCGGCCGGGGACCGGGCCCCCTAGGATGAGTCCCAGGCGGCCAACAGGCCCGCCATCGCCGAGGACGGCGACATGGGAGGAAGCCCGGTGCGAATCCGGCGCGGTCCCGCCACTGTGAATCCGCGCGGCCCCGGCCGCACCGGATGAGTCAGGAACTCCCGCCGTCCTCACTGCCCGGGGCGCGGAAACCCCGAGGAAGGCCTGCCGCCGCATGATCCTGCTGCTGTCGACGTCCGACACCGATCTGCTCAGCGCCCGCGCGGCGAACGCGGGGGACGCTCCCGTCCCGTACCGGTTCGCCAACCCCTCCCGCCTTCCCCTCGACGACCTCCCCGGTCTGCTCGACGGCGTCACCCTGGTCGTCGTACGCCTCCTCGGCGGCCTGCGCGCCTGGCAGGAGGGCCTCGACCTGCTCCTGGCCCCCGGCCAGACCCGCCCGGTGGTCGTCCTGACCGGCGAACAGGCCCCCGACGCCCAGCTGATGGAGGCCTCGACCGTCCCGATCGGCATCGCCGCCGAGGCGCACGGCTACCTCGCCCACGGCGGCCCCGCCAACCTGGACCAGCTCGCCCGCTTCCTCTCCGACACCGTGCTGCTGACCGGCCACGGCTTCGAGCCCCCGGCGGCCTCCCCCACGTGGGGCCCGCTGGAGCGCGCCCCGCAGCGCACCGAGGGCCCGCGGATCGCGGTGCTCTACTACCGCGCGCACCAGATGAGCGGCAACACCGCCTTCGTGCACACCCTCTCCGAGGCGATCGAGGCCCACGGCGCGCAGGCGCTGCCCCTGTACGTCTCCTCCCTGCGCTCCCCGGAGCCGGAGCTGATCGCGCAGCTCGCGTCCGCCGACGCGATCGTCACCACGGTCCTGGCGGCCGGCGGCACGAAGCCCGCCACCGCCTCCGCCGGCGGTGACGACGAGTCCTGGGACGCGGGCGCCCTGGCCGCCCTCGGCGTACCGATCCTGCAGGCCCTGTGCCTGACCGGTTCCCGCTCCGCCTGGGAGGCGAACGACGAGGGCCTGTCCCCCCTCGACGCCGCCACCCAGGTCGCCGTCCCGGAGTTCGACGGCCGCCTGATCACCGTCCCCTTCTCCTTCAAGGAGCTGGACGAGGACGGACTGCCGGCCTACGTCGCCGACCCCGAGCGGGCCGCCCGCGTGGCCGGCATCGCCGTGCGCCACGCACGCCTGCGCCACATCGAGCGCCGCGACAAGAAGATCGCCCTGGTCCTGTCCGCGTACCCGACCAAGCACTCCCGCATCGGCAACGCGGTCGGCCTGGACACCCCGGCCAGCGCCGTGGAGCTGCTGCGCACGCTCATCGCGGGCGGGTACGACTTCGGTCCCGTCGAGGACGTCCCGGGCCTGGTGTCCGGCGACGGCGACGAGCTGATCCGCGCCCTGATCGAGGCCGGCGGCCACGACCAGGACTGGCTCACCGAGGAGCAGCTCGCCCGCAACCCCGTCCGGATCCCGGCGGCCGACTACAAGCGCTGGTTCGCCGAGCTCCCGGCGGACCTGCGCGACAGCGTCAACGAGCACTGGGGCAAGGCCCCGGGCAGCATGTTCGTGGACCGCTCGGCCAATCCCGAGGGCGACATCGTGCTGGCCGCCCTGCGCCGCGGCAACCTGCTCGTCCTCATCCAGCCGCCGCGCGGCTTCGGCGAGAACCCGATCGCGATCTACCACGACCCGGACCTGCCGCCCTCGCACCACTACCTGGCCGCGTACCGCTGGATTCAGGCCCGCGCCGAGGACGGCGGTTTCGGCGCCGACGCGATGATCCACCTGGGCAAGCACGGCAACCTGGAGTGGCTGCCGGGCAAGAACGCCGGCCTGTCGGCGTCCTGCGCCCCCGACGCCGCGCTCGGCGACCTGCCCCTGATCTACCCGTTCCTGGTCAACGACCCGGGCGAGGGCACCCAGGCCAAGCGCCGGGTGCACGCCACCCTCGTCGACCACCTGGTGCCGCCGATGGCGCGCGCGGAGTCGTACGGCGACATCGCGCGCCTGGAGCAGCACCTCGACGAGTACGCCCAGATCTCCGCGATGGACCCGGCGAAGCTGCCGGCCATCCGCGCGCAGATCTGGACGCTGATCCAGGCCGCGAAGCTCGACCACGACCTGGGTCTGGAGCAGCGTCCCGACGACGACGGCTTCGACGACTTCCTGCTGCACGTCGACGGCTGGCTGTGCGAGATCAAGGACGCCCAGATCCGCGACGGCCTGCACGTCCTGGGCGGCGCCCCGACCGGTGACGCCCGCGTCAACCTGGTCCTGGCCATCCTGCGCGCCCGCCAGATCTGGGGCGGTACGACGGCCCTGCCGGGTCTGCGCGAGGCGCTCGGCCTGGACGAGTCCGCGGCCACCCGCACCAGCGCCGACGAGGCGGAGGAGACGGCCCGCGCGCTGGTCCAGGCGATGGAGGACGCGAACTGGGCCCCGGAGGCGGTGGCTTCGGCCGCCGCCGGCCACTCGGCGGAGGTCGCGGCCGTACTGGACTTCGCGGCCCGAGAGGTCGTCCCGCGCCTGGCCGGCACCACCGACGAGATCGCCCACGTGGTCAGCGCCCTGGACGGCGCCTTCGTCCCGGCGGGCCCGTCCGGCTCCCCGCTGCGCGGCCTGGTCAACGTGCTGCCGACCGGCCGCAACTTCTACTCGGTGGACCCGAAGGCCGTCCCCTCCCGCCTGGCGTGGGAGACCGGCCAGGCGCTGGCGGACTCCCTGCTGACCCGCTACCGCACGGACAACGGCGAATGGCCCGCGTCGGTGGGCCTGTCCCTGTGGGGCACCAGCGCGATGCGCACCTCGGGCGACGACGTGGCCGAGGCCATGGCGCTGCTCGGTGTCCGCCCGGTCTGGGACGAGGCCTCGCGCCGCGTCACCGGCCTGGAGCCGATCCCGCTCGCGGAGCTGGGCCGTCCGCGCATCGATGTGACCCTGCGCATCTCGGGCTTCTTCCGTGACGCGTTCCCGCACGTCATCGGCCTGCTGGATGACGCCGTACGGCTGGCGGCCTCGCTGGAGGAGCCGGCGCAGGACAACTTCGTACGGGCCCACGCGCAGGCCGACCTGGCGGTGCACGGGGACGAGCGGCGGGCCACCACCCGCATCTTCGGCTCGCGCCCGGGCACGTACGGCGCCGGCATCCTGCAGCTGATCGACTCCCGCGACTGGCGCACCGACGCCGACCTCGCGGAGGTCTACACGGTGTGGGGCGGGTACGCGTACGGCCGGGGCCTGGAAGGGCGCGCGGCGCGCGAGGAGATGGAGACCGCCTACAAGCGGATCACGGTCGCGGCGAAGAACACCGACACCCGTGAGCACGACATCGCCGACTCCGACGACTACTTCCAGTACCACGGCGGCATGGTGGCCACCGTCCGCGCCCTGCGCGGCACGGCCCCCGAGGCGTACATCGGCGACTCGACCCGGCCCGAGACGGTCAAGACGCGCACGCTGGTCGAGGAGACCTCCCGCGTCTTCCGTGCCCGCGTGGTCAACCCGAAGTGGATCGAGGCGATGCGCCGCCACGGTTACAAGGGTGCCTTCGAGCTGGCGGCCACGGTCGACTACCTCTTCGGCTACGACGCCACGACCGGCGTGGTGGCCGACTGGATGTACGACAAGCTGACCGAGACGTACGTCCTGGACCCGGAGAACCGCGCCTTCCTGGAGGAGGCCAACCCCTGGGCCCTGCACGGGATCGCGGAGCGGCTGCTGGAGGCCGAGTCCCGCGGCATGTGGGAGAAGCCGGACCCGCAGGTCCTGGAGGCGCTGCGCCAGGTGTACCTGGACACAGAGGGCAACCTCGAGGGCGAAAGCGACTGACCGGACGCCGGCCAGTTCAGACTGGCCGCATGTGCCATTACTGCGGCTGCCGCGAGATCCCCCTGATCAAGGAGTTCATCGCCGAGCACGAGGCGGTGACCGACGCCGCGGGCGACGCGCTGCGCGCCCTGGACGCGGGGGACCTCCCGAGGGCGCGCGCCCTCGTCGCGGAGATGACGGCCGTCCTCCTCGCCCACTGGAAGGGCGAGGAGGACGGCCTGTTCGCCGCCATGGAGCAGGACCCGGAGTACGCCCCGTACATCGCGGCGCTGGTCGGGGAGCACCGCGAACTGGCGGCGTTCCTCGCCGGCGCCGATCTGTCGGACCCGGCGGACACGGCGGCCCTGCGCCGGGCGGTGGAGGAGCTCCACCACCACATCGCGAAGGAGGAGGACGGCCTCTTCCCCGCGTCCCTCACCGCCCTGACGGGCGACGACTGGGACCTGTCCATCAAGGCCTGGCGCGCGGCCCACCCCGACGGGGAGCTGAGGCCCGCCGGGTAGCCGGGTGCGTCCCGGCGGTGTTCCGTCCTACTTCGAGGTCTGGTTCAGCGCCACCAGGGCCTGGGCCCAGCGCGCGTACTTCAGCTGGCCGAAATCGGCGACGGTCTTCACCCCGAAGGCCTCCAGCAGCAGCTCGCCGTCCTTGTCGGTGACGCCCTTGAGCGCGGCCACCGGCGCCGCGAGCACCTCGGCGAGCGGCTTGTCGGCCCACGCCTTGTCCAGCACCTTCTCGAGGTCGATCGCCATGAGTCTCTCTCCCGGAGCTCGAAAGTATGAACTGATGGGACAAACCTAGAACAATCGGACAAGCATGCCGGGGTGCGACACCAGCACCTTGGGCGCGCCGGTCACCCGTCCGGCCAAGGGGCGGGCAGCCCCCCTCGGCCTTACCGATTCCACGTATAATCCGCCCCGTTCCCCTGTGCTTCGCGTCGGAAATCGGAATCGAAAAGGCTGTGACCAAGAAATGAATTCACTGCGGGCGCTTCTCGACGGCGGGATTCCGCTGGTGGCCGTCAGCTTCGACGACAGCGGGACCGAGCCGCTCGCGCACGCCGCGCAGAGCGCCGGCGTCGACGTGGCCGAACTGCGCGTCGACCGGTACGCGGAGACCGGCACCGCCCATGTCCTGGCGCAGGTCGACGCGTTCAAGGCGCTTCCCGTACTGGCCACCATCCGCTCGGCCCGCGAGGGCGGCGAGTGGAAGGGCACGGAGGCGCAGCGGCTCGAACTCTTCCGCGCGCTCGCCCCCCAGGTCGACGCCGTGGACATCGAGCTCTCCTCCTCGGAAATCCTCTCCGAGGTGATCGAGGCCGCCCACCGGAACGACACCGTGGCGCTCGTCTCCTATCACAATTTCGAATTCACCCCGGCCACCGGGGAACTCCAGACCGTCATCGACGACGCGAAGAACGCCGGCGCCGACGTGGTCAAGGTGTCCACCATGGTGCGCTCCGAGGACGACGTCCGGCGGCTGGCCTCCCTGCTGCTGCGCGCCGGAGCCGAGGACACCCGCCTGATCGTCATCGCCATGGGCGCGGCCGGGGCGGTCTCACGCGTCTTCTTCCCCGCCCTCGGGTCGCGGATCACGTACTCCTTCTTCGGTGCCAGCTCCGCCCCGGGCCAGCTCGACTTCCCCGAGACCTTCGGGCTGCTGCGCAAGTTCTACCCGGCGTTCGACGAGCGGAAGTCCGCCGGGGCCTGAGTCCCGGCGCCGGGGAGGGGACCGCGTTCGACGGCGGGGACCGCGGGGACCGCGAGGTCCGCGGGGACCGCGAAGACCGCGAGGACCCCTTCCCGGCCGCACCTCCCCCACCCCTCTACAGGTCACCGGCCCCATCCGTCACAGAACGGCGCGCACGTCACCTGATGAAGTGAACTCCCCCTTATCCGACCGGCACCCGGGGTAGGGCCCTGCTGATCTCGTGTGGACCCGACGAGACCGTCAGACGAAAGGCCCACCCTGCCGTGACGCAGCCGTTCCAACTGCCGGATTTCTACGTGCCTTATCCGGCGCGACTGAACCCCCACCTGGAGGACGCCAGGACCCACACCAAGAAGTGGGCCCGCGCCTTCGGGATGCTGGAAGGTTCCGGCGTCTGGGAGGAGAGCGACCTCGACTCGCACGACTACGCCCTGCTCTGCTCGTACACCCACCCCGACTGCGGCAGCGAGGCCCTGTCCCTGGTCACCGACTGGTACGTGTGGGTGTTCTTCTTCGACGACCACTTCCTGGAGATGTTCAAACGCTCCCAGGACCGCGCGGGCGCCAAGGCCTACCTCGACCGGCTCGGCGCCTTCATGCCGATGGACCTGGCGGACGGGTTCCCGGAGGCGACCAACCCCGTCGAGGCCGGACTCGCCGACCTGTGGGCCCGTACCGTCCCGGCCATGTCGATGGACTGGCGGGAACGGTTCTCCCTCTCCACCAAGAACCTGCTCGACGAGTCGATGTGGGAACTCGCCAACATCAACATCGGGCGGGTCTCCAACCCCCTCGAATACATCGAGATGCGCCGCAAGGTCGGCGGAGCGCCCTGGTCGGCCGGACTCATCGAGTACGTGTCCGCCGAGGTCCCCGCCCGCGTCGCGCACTCCCGCCCCCTCGGCGTGCTGCGCGATTCCTTCTCCGACGCCGTGCACATCAGGAACGACATCTTCTCCTACCAGCGCGAGGTCTCCGAGGAGGGCGAACTCTCCAACGCCATCCTGGTGCTGGAGACCTTCCTCGGCTGCACCACCCAGGAGGCCGCCGAGGCCTCCAACGACCTCCTCACCTCCCGGCTCCAGCAGTTCGAGCAGACCGCCCTCACCGAACTCCCCCAGCTCTTCGCCGACCACGCCATGGACCCGGCGGAGATCGCCGCCGTCCTCGCCTACGCCAAGGGCCTCCAGGACTGGCAGTCCGGCGGCCACGAGTGGCACATGGTCTCCAGCCGCTACATGAACAAGGAGGCCCGGGCCACCGCCCCGCTCACCCTCCCCTTCATGCCCACGGGGCTCGGCACCACCGCCCTGGACCTCCGCTCCCTCCTCGCCCCCCGCGCCCTGGAACTGCGCCGGCGCTCCTTCACCCACGTCCCCTTCGAGCGCACCGGCCCGTCGGTCGTCCCGGACGTCTACATGCCGTTCCCGCTCACACTCAGCCCGCACCACGCCCGCGCGCGCGAGGAATCCGTGGCCTGGGCCCGGGAGATGGGCCTGATCGACCCGCAGCCCGGCGACGCCGGTTCGGCGATCTGGAACGAGGAGCGGCTGCGCGGCTACGACTTCGCGCTCTGCTCCGCGGGGCTCGACCCGGACGCCACCCCCGAGGCCCTGACCCTCAACGCCTGCTGGCTGACCTGGGGCACGTACGGGGACGACTACTACCCGGTGGTCTTCGCCCAGCCCAAGAACCTCCCCGCCGCCAAGGCCACCACCGCGCGGCTCGTCGCCATGATCCCGGTGGACCACGCGGAGCAGCCGGTGGGGCTGACCGCGATGGAGCGGTCCCTCGGCGATCTGTGGGTGCGCACCAGCCAGGACATGAGCCCCGGGGTCCGGGCCGAGTTCCGGGCCACCCTCGTGAGCATGCTGCACAGCTGGCTGTGGGAGGTCGAGAACCAGATCCAGAACCGGATCCCCGACCCGGTGGACTACGCGGAGATGCGGCGCCACACCTTCGGCTCGCACCTGACGATGTACCTGTGCCGGCTGGGCCAGGCGGGCCGGGGCATCCCCGAGGACATCTACGCCTCGGGCACGATCCGCTCCCTGGAGAACGCGGCCGCCGACTCCGCGTGCCTGATGAACGACATCTTCTCGTACCAGAAGGAGGTGGAGGTCGAGGGCGAGGTGCACAACTACGTGCTCGTCACCCGCAACTTCTTCGACATCGGGTACGAGGAGGCGCTGCACATCTGCCACTCGCTGATGACCCAGCGCACCGAGGAGTTCGAGCACATCGTGGCCCACCAGCTGCCGCTGCTCTACGAGGACTGGCAGCTGGACGCCGGGGCCCGGGCCGGACTCGACGCGTACGTGGGCGAGTTGAAGGACTGGCTGGCCGGAATCCTGAACTGGCACGAGAAGACGGTCCGTTACCGCGAGGAGGAGCTGCACCGCCTGGGCGACGGGATCTCCACCGGGGTCCTGACCTCCGGCTTCGGCATGGCGGCGGCCCGCATCTCCCTGCCCACCCCCTGAGCCGGATCCGCGGCGGGGACCGTCCTCCCCGCCGCGGGTCCTCCGGGAGTCGTCGGACGCGTCAGAACTCGTCCGCCGTGTGCGGGAGCAGCGCGGTGCGCAGCCCCGCGTCCAGGGCCGCCGCCGCGCCGGGGGTGTGCTCGACCAGCAGGGCCGCCGCGGCCAGTTCGACGGCCCGGGTCCCGCCGAGGTAGCAGGCCGCTAGTTCCCGTACGTCCAGGGTCAGGTCCGGGGCGCGGCCCGCGGCGGCGGGCTCGTACGCCGCCCCGTCCGGGCCGGCCTTCAGCAGGAACCGCCCGGCGTTCGCCGGCAGCCGTACGTCGGTCAGTTCCAGTACGAGTTCCACGGGCGCGGCCCACGACCGGCCGGTCAGCGCCGCCCCGACGTCGACCAGCCGCAGCCAGAGCGCCGGGAACACGGAGGTGACCCGGACCTGGTCGCGGTCGGCGGCGAAGTGCAGCAGCGGGTCGTCGGCCGGTCGGCCCCACGCGCTGACCCGGCCGGTGAGGTCGAGGGAGGCCACGCACTCCCACAGGGCGGCGGCGGCCCGCGGGGTGTCGGCCTCCAGCTCGTCGACCCGGACCAGGCCCGGGGTCCGGGTGCCCCCGGTGGTGTCCTCGGGCTTCGTGCGGTAGAGGACGTAGCCCGCGATCGGTTCGCCCGGCTCCCCCAGGACGATGATCCGGGGCGGGCTGAGCTCCTCGTCCTCCTCGTCCTGTTCGGCGAGCCACTCCTCGGTCCAGCGCCGCTCGCTGCGGGTGGGCCGCCCGCCCCGGACCGCGCGGGCCGCCTCGTGGTACGGGCCCACCACCGCGAGCGCGTCCTCGGGGGCGACCAGCCTCAGCGGCCTGCGGTCGGCGTCGATGCGCAGGGCCAGCGGCCGGGTGGAGTCGATCTCGACGGTGACGCCCTGGGTGGCGCTGCCGTAGCCGAAGCGCCCGTAGATGGCGGCCTCGGAGGCCCACAGGGCGGCGACGGGGCTGCCGGCCGACCGCGCGCGGCGCAGCATGTCGGCCATCAGGGCGGTCAGTACGCCGCGCCGGCGGTGGGTGGGGGCGACGGAGACGAAGGTCAGCCCGGGGCAGGGCAGGTCCGCCCCCGGCACCGAGAGCCGCAACGCGTGCGCGGCCATGAATCCGACGAGCGCACCGCCGTCGTAGGCCCCGATCCGCAGGCAGGGGCGGAGCAGCTCGTGGTGCCGCTCGCGCCCCTCCTTCTCGGGCCGGTCGTGGAAGACCAGGTACGCGAGCTCCAGAGCACGGTCGATGTCGGCCTCGGGCACCTCGCGGATCTCCACCATGATCCGGAGACTAATCGGTCATCGTGGACCAGTCACTTCATAAGGGATGGATTCCGGCCGCGGCCGGAATCACGAAAGGGCGCGACCCCGCGGGGGGGCGCCCCGTCCACACCCAGCTAAACCACGGCAGCGCTGAA